>DASZYM010000338.1:0-14111 GCA_035545355.1 Dongiaceae bacterium | reverse complement strand
ATCCTTGGTCCAGTCGCCGCGGGCTTCCGGGAAGAAGGGCTTCAGCTTCTGCAGCGCGTGCTCGGAAAGGCGGCGGAAGGTGGTGATCTTGCCGCCGAAGACGTTCAGGAGCGGCGCCTTGCCGTCCTCATCCTCCAACTCCAGCACATAGTCGCGCGAGACGGCGGACGCGGATTCGCTGCCGCCTTCGTCGAAGAGCGGACGGACGCCGGAGTAGTTCCAGACCACGTCGGCCGGCGTGACGGTCTTGGCGAAGTAACGGTTCACCAGGTCGCAGAGATATTGGGTCTCGTCGCCGGAGATCGCAACCTTCGCCGGATCGCCGTCGTAAGGGATGTCGGTCGTGCCGACCAGCGTGAAATTCCCCTCATAGGGAATGGTGAAGACGATGCGGCGGTCGGCATTCTGCAGGATGAAGGCATGGTCGCCGTCATAGAGCCGGTTGATGACGATGTGGCTGCCTTTGACCAGACGCAGGGTCGCGGCCTCATTGATGCCGAGCTGGCGCGAGACGAACTCGCCGGCCCACGGCCCGGTCGCATTCACCAGGCCCCTGGCGCGCACCGTGCGGCGCGCACCGTCGGCGGTCTGGATCTCCGCCACCCAGCTCCCGCCCTCGCGCCGGGCGGAAATGCAGGCGGTGCGGGTCAGGACCTCGGCGCCGCGCTCGCGGGCATCCATCGCGTTCAGCACGACCATCCGGGCATCGTTCACCCAGCAGTCGGAATATTCGAAGCCGATCTCATGGATGCCGGGTTTCAGCCCGGAGGAATAAGGCGGGCGGGACAGCGACACGCGCTTCGAGGCGGGCAGCAGCTTGCGGCCGCCGAGATGGTCGTAGAGGAAGAGGCCGATCCGGATCATCCAGGCCGGACGCAGCGACTTGTCGTGCGGCAGCACGAAGCGCAAAGGCCAGATGATATGCGGTGCGGCCGCCAGCAGCACCTCGCGCTCGGAGAGCGCCTCGCGCACCAGGCGAAATTCATAGTATTCGAGATAACGGAGGCCGCCATGGATCAGCTTGGTGCTGCGCGAAGACGTGGCGCTGGCGAGATCGCTGCGCTCGACCATGATGGTCTTCAGGCCACGACCGGCTGCGTCGCGGGCGATGCCGGTCCCGTTGATGCCGCCGCCGATGATCAGCAGGTCGGCCAGTCCGGAATCGAGCCCCGTCACGCGTCACCCATCGGCGCAAGTGGCGGTGTTTCGTACCGGGCGATCCTGTTCTGGAGACGCGCCATCCCTGCCCCTGATCCGCCGTTCTCGACCGCTATTCGCGACGGTTTTCGAAAGCTAACATCGGTCCCAAATGTTCACAATCGAAAATAAGATGGTTACTATGATCGATTAAGAAACGAAAATTGTGCGTTGCGAAAATAGCAAGGAATCGTGTGATCCTCGCGCTTTAGCGGCAATTCGCAGCGGTCAGAACGCGTCCGCGACGTAGAGGCGGACGTCGTGTTCCTCGATCTGATCGAGGACCAGCTTGGGCGGGGCGCGGTCGGTGAAGAAGGCGTCGAGCATCGCGACATCGCCCAGGCGCACCATGGGCTTGCGCTCGAACTTGGTATGGTCGGCGACCAGGAAGACCTGGCGCGAATTCTCGATGATGGCCTGGGAGACCCGCACTTCCCGGTAGTCGAAGTCGAGCAGCGAACCGTCGGCGTCGATGCCGCTGATCCCGATGATGCCGAAATCGACCCGGAACTGGGAGACGAAGTCGCTGGCGGCCTCGCCGACGATCGCCCGGTCGACAGGCCGCACCACGCCGCCGGCGATGATCACCTCGAGCGACGGATTCTCGCAGAGAATCGAGGCGACTTGCAGATTGTTGGTGATGACGCGCAGGCCGGAATGCTTCAACAGCGCCCGCGCCACTTCCTCGTTCGTAGTGCCGATGTTGATGAAGAGCGAGGAATCGTTGGGGATGTGCTGGGCGCAGAGGGCTGCGATACGCTGCTTCTCGCTGAGCTGCTGCACCTGGCGGGTCGTATAGGCGGTGTTCTCGACGCTGGAGGCCAGGCCGGCGCCGCCGTGATAGCGCGAGACCAGGTCCTGGTCGGATAGCTCGTTGATGTCGCGCCGGATGGTCTGCGGCGTGACGTTGAAATACTGGGCCAGCGCGTCGATCGACATGAAGCCGCGCTGCCGCACCAGCTTGACGATGCTGGCATGTCGTTCTTCGCGCTGCATGATCGGCTTGCGCCTCCCTTGCTCCGGCGCGGCATCTTGCCATTGCCGGCGCGAATCCGAAAGCGCCGCCTCGGCCGGCCTTTCCGGGCGGTTCGAAATCGCGTATCGATGGCGAAGCGGCAGGAATAAGCCAACGGGGGGAGAGGCATGGCCGGCAAGGACCTCATTCTTTCGATCGACCAGGGCACGACCAGCACGCGGGCGATCGCGTTCTCGATCGCCGGCGAGGCGGTGGCCACGGCGCAGAAGGCGCTGCCGCAGATCTTCCCCGCCGACGGCTGGGTGGAGCACGATCCCGAGGAGATCTGGTCGGCGACGGTCGAGGTCTGCCGCCGGGTCCTGGCCGAGATCGATCCCGAGCGCCTGGGCGCCATCGGCATCACCAACCAGCGCGAGACCGCGGTCATCTGGGACCGCAAGACCGGCAAGCCGATCCACAACGCGATCGTCTGGCAGGACCGCCGCGGCGCGCCGCTCTGCCGCAAGCTGATCGAAGCCGGCCACGAGCCGATGATCCAGCAGAAGACCGGCCTCTTGATCGATTCCTATTTCTCGGCGACCAAGATCGCCTGGCTGCTGGAGAACGTTGCGGGCGCCCGCGAGAAAGCGGAGAGAGGCGAGCTCGCTTTCGGCACGATCGACAGCTTCCTGCTCTGGCGGCTGACCGGCGGCAAGGTGCATGCGACCGACATCACCAATGCCAGCCGCACCATGCTGTTCGACATCCATCGCAAGGATTGGGACGACGGATTGCTGAAGCTGTTCGGCGTGCCGAAAGCCTTGTTGCCGGCGGTCAAGCCCAATGCCGGCGTGTTCGGCACCAGCACGCCAACGGACAGTCATGGGGGCGGCATCGGCGTCGCGCTGCCGATCGCCGGCATGGCGGGCGATCAGCAGGCCGCGGTGATCGGCCAGGCCTGTCTTAAGCCGGGGATGATCAAGAGCACTTACGGCACCGGCTGCTTCGCGCTCCTGAACACCGGCGGCGAGGCGAAGCTTTCCACGAACCGGCTGCTCACCACCATTGCCTATCAGCTCGGCGATCGCTTCGCCTATGCGGTCGAGGGCAGCATCAGCGTCGCCGGCGCGGCGGTGCAATGGCTGCGCGACGGGTTGAAGCTGTTCCACGAGGCGGGCGATACGGATTCGCTCGCCCAGGCGGCCTCCAATGCCAGCAATGTCTATCTGGTGCCGGCTTTCACCGGCTTGGGCGCGCCCTATTGGGATCCGGAGGCGCGCGGCGCCATCCTGGGCCTCACGCGCGATACCGGCATCGCCGAAGTCGTGCGCTCGGCCTTGGAAGCCGTCTGCTACCAGACCCAGGACCTGATGGCGGCCATGAGCGCCGATGGCGGCACCCGGCCGACGGCGCTGCGGGTCGACGGCGGCATGGCGCGCAACGACTGGGTGCTGCAATTCCTGGCCGACATCCTCCAGCTTCCGGTCGAGCGTCCGCATGTGACCGAGACCACGGCCTTGGGCGCCGCCTTTTGCGCGGCCCTGGGCGCCGGAATGATCCCGGACGTGGCGGCGATCGAAGCGGCCTGGAAGCCGGACCGCCGCTTCCATCCGAAAATGACCGCGGCCGAGCGTGACCGGCGCTATGCGGGATGGCAGGATGCCGTCCGCCGCATCCGCCATGGGCCGAATCAGGACAGGAAATGACCGATACAGGGACACTCGCCACGGGGATCACCAGAGGCCTGCTCGGCGAGGAATTCGCCGGACGCCGCGTCCTCATCACCGGCAGCAGCCGTGGGATCGGCGCGGCGGCGGCGCTCGCCTTTGCGACGCTCGGCGCCAAGGTTGCGCTGCATGGCACGAAGAAGAGCGGCGCGCTCGACGAGACCGCCGCTGCGATCGGCAAGCTCGGCGCGGCGCCGGTCGTGACCATCGCCGATTATCAGGACCAGAAGGCCGTGGCGCGCTCGGTCGACGAAGCGGCGAAAGCCCTGGGCGGAATCGACATCCTGATCAACAATGCCGGCACGATGATGGGCCGGGTGAAAGTCGCCGATTTGAGCGACGAGCATCTGGCCGCGGTGCTGGATCTGAACGCGCGCTCGGTCGCGACCGCCTCGCGCACGGCTTTGCCGTATCTCCTGAAGGCGGAGCATGGCTGCATCGTCAGCACGACCTCGATCGCCGCGCGCACCGGCGGTGCGGCGGGTGCCGGGATCTACGCTGCGGCCAAGGGCTTCGTCTCGACCTTCACCCGGGCGCTGGCGACAGAGATCGTCGAGACCGGGATTCGCGTGAACGCGGTCTCGCCGGGCTTCATCTATACCGATTTCCATCGGCGCTATTCGACTCCGGAACGGGTGCAGTCGATGGCCAATGTCATCCCGATGAAGCGGGTCGGCACGGCGGAGGATTGCGTCGGCGCCTATCTGTTCCTGGCGTCGCACCGCCTCGCCGGCTTCATCACCGGCCAGATCATCGAGGTCAATGGCGGGCAGTTGATGCCCTGAGACGCGGGCGTTAAAGCCGGCCCTCGGCCAGCGCCGTCTTCAGCGCGACGCCGGCGCCGCGAAGTCCGGCATCGCGCGCCAGCATCACGTAGACCGGGATCGGCTGCAGGAACGGCGTCAGCCGGCCCTTGGATTCGAAGGCTTGCCGGAAAGCGGGCTTGGTCAGGAAATCCAGGACCTTCGGCGGGATGCCGCCGCCGAGATAGACGCCGCCGCGGGCCCCCATCATCAGCGCGGTGTCGCCGGCGACACGGCCCAGCGCCTTCACGAAGAAGTCGAGCGCCTCAACCGCGACAGGGTCCTCGTTGGCGAGAGCCCGGCGCGTGATCTCATTGGCACCGACCCGGTCCTTGAGCGTGATGCCGCGCCGCGCCGAGAAGCAGACATAGAGATTGACCAGGCCGGGTCCGGAGACCACGCGCTCGTTGGAGAAATGGTCGTATTGCTTCGCGGCCGTCGAGAGGATCTCCATCTCCTCGATCGAGGCGGCGGCGAAGGTGGTGTGGCCGCCTTCGCCGGGGATCGGCATCCAGCGGCTCGCCGACCATACGAGGCCGCCGACGCCGAGACCGGTCCCGGGCCCGACCACGCCCTTGGTCGCGCGCTCGACCGGCGCGCCGCCGCCGAGCTGACGAAGGTCGTTCGCGGTCATGAGCTGCACCGAAAGCGCGAGCGCCTCGAAATCGTTGAGCAGCAGCACCGATTTCGCGCCGGTCGCCTCGGCCAGCTCATCGGTGGTCATGTTCCAGGAGAGATTGGTGATGACGCCGCGATCGCCGCTCACCGGGCCGGCGATGTCGAATGCGGCGACGCTGGGCCTGGCACCGGTATCCTTGACGAAGGCCGCCGCCGCCTCGGGCAGCGAGCGGAAGTTGGCGCAGGGATAGGTCTCGAAGCGCGGCACCACCAGATCGTCGAGATCGACCATGGCGAAGCGGGCATTGGTGCCGCCGATATCGGCGACCAGCGCCGTGGCATTCACGGCGCAACCTCGGTCATCGGGTTAGCCAATGGTCCTCCCAAAATTCGGGCTTCTTTCCCCGCCGGTAATTTGGCCGCATCCGCGACGCTTTCAAAGCGGAATATGGGGTCGTGCCGCCCGCTGCGTTGAACTAATTCAGCCGCGCTGCGCCGGTTGCGGCGGAGGGCCGAAGCATTGCAACATCCGTCCCGGCCGAAGGAGGGGAGAATGGCTGAATACCGCCTGCATTGCATGAAGGAATCCGGCAACGCCAACAAGGTGGCGATGATGCTGGCGCTGACCGGCGCCGATTGGGAGCCGGTCTGGGTCGATTACTTCAACGGCGCCACCCGGACCGACGCATTCCGCGCCGAGGTCAACGAGATGGGCGAGGTGCCGGTGCTCGAGCACGGCTCCAGGCGCCTCACCCAAAGCGGCGTCATCCTGCATTACCTGGTCGAGCAGACCGGCAAGTTCGGTGGCCGCAACGCCGACGAGGATCGCGAGATCCTGCGCTGGATCCTGTTCGACAATCACAAGTTCACCAGCTACTACGCCACGTTGCGCTTCCTGTTCGGGCTGCAGAAGAGCGGCGAGACGCCGGTCACCGAGTTCCTGCGCATCCGGGTGCGCGGCGCCTATGGCATCGTCGACAAGCATCTCGCGGGCCGCGATTTCCTGCTCGGCGACCGCCCGACCATCGCCGACTTCTCCCTGGCGGGCTATGTCTTCTACACCGAGCCGACCGGCATCGACCGCAAGCAGGAATTCCCCAATGTCGATGCCTGGGCCGGCCGCATCGCGGCACTGCCCGGCTGGAAGCACCCTCACGAATTGATGCCCGACCCCAAACCTTAGGCGCTTTCGCGCTCGGGCTAGCGCGGATCCATGGGTTGCTCCTCGAGGGATGATGGCGCGAGACTGGAGCAACCGACCGGACAAAAGCCAACCGGGAAAGAATGGGAGGAGTCATGAGCGCCGAAGCCACCCTCGCCGAACGCGGCATCGTCCTGCCGGAGATCCCCTCTCCGGTCGCCAATTACGTGCCGGCCGTGCTCCATAACGGCACTCTCTATCTCTCGGGCCAGGGACCGCTGCTCGAATCCGGCAAGTTCGCGCTCGGCATGGTCGGCCGGGAGTTCACCACCGATGAAGCCTATAAGCATGCGCGGCGCACCGGCCTCGTGCTCCTCGCCGTGGCGCGCCAGACTTTGGGCTCGCTCGACCGGGTGGAACGCGTGCTCAACGTCTTCGGCATGGTGAACGCCGTGCCGGGCTTCACCGAGCAGCCACAGGTGATCAACGGCTGTTCCGATCTTTTCGTCGAGGTGTTCGGCGAGGCCGGGCGGCACGCCCGGGCTGCGGTCGGGATGCGCAGCCTGCCGATCAACATCTCGGTGGAGATCACCGCGATGATGGCGGTCAGGCCTTAGCCAAAGCCTTCGAGGTAACCTCGATAACCACCCGTGCGGCCGCGATCATGGTCGCGATCGGGAGCGAGGCGGCGAGGGCTTCGCCGTCGATCTTGCCGGCCGCGAGGATCGCCGCGAGCTGTTCGCTGGCATAGGGCAGGTGGATGAAGCCGCAGGGCGGTGCCGGCTGCCGAACCGCGCAAAGGCCGAGCGCGGTATAGAGATTCGCGTTGCAGAGATAGCTGCCGGCGCTGTTGGACAGCCGCGCCGGAATGCCGGCGGCAAGCAACGCGCTCCGGATCTCCGCCGAAGGCAGCGTGGCGGCGCGTGCCGCCGGACCGGCGGCCTCGATCGCTTGGCCGCGATGCCGCGCACCGGCATTGTCGGCGATCTCGAAGTCCGCGAGATTGACGCCAAAGCGCTCGATCCGGATCATGTCTTCGCCGGTCGCCAGGCCGAAGCCGATATAGGCAGCCGGCGCGATTTCGCTGAACAAGGCCTTGAGCTGCGCCCGATGCCGCGCGAAATCCACTTCCAGCAGCCGCCCGACGACGCGCCGGTGGCCGATCTCGGCGCCATCCAAGGCGCGCGCGATTTCGGCGGATGGGTTGTAGTTCATGCCGCCGAAAGGCTCGAAGCCGGTGATAAGGACGGGGGATTGCGTCGCGGACATGGCGCCAAATCCTAAGGTGCGGTGGCCGATTGCGAAAGGCGTCGCTAATATCCGGACACCGGAAAGCTCATGCAAGGGATCGACCGATGATTCACGTCCTCGCCATCATCACGGCGAAAGCAGGCAAGCGCGATCAGCTTCTGAAGATCTTCAAGGGAATCATTCCGACCGTGCTGGCCGAGGATGGCTGTATCGAATACGGCCCGGTGGTCGACGTCGCCGCGGCCGATCCCGCCTTCGGTTCCGATACCTATGTCGTCGTCGAGAAATGGCGCGACATGCCGGCGCTCAAGGCCCATGCCGCGGCACCGCATATGAAGGCGTTCGGCGCCCAGGCCGGGGAATTGATTGCCAAGCGCGCGGTGCATGTCATGGAAGACGCTTGACGCCTCAGGCCGAGCAACCTTGCGGCGCGGAATCAAATAAAGCGTCGTTCCGCGGCGAGCCACGAATCCGCGCCCGCCGGTCCGCAGCACGGCCAGTGGGTTTACGATGACCGATTGTCGCAATTATCATTTTTCCGGCCGAGTTCTATTCGTGATCCGCTGATCCTCTCCTCCGGCAGGATTTCACCTGCAAATCCGTAACAGATGACGCAGTCTCGGCGTTGATGCGCGGCATCGAGCCGCCGACTGCGGCGCACGGGACCGACAAGGGCAGCGAAGATCGTGGCATCTCGACTTGGAATTTTGCTGTCCGCAGGCGTCGTCGTGCTTGCCGGATTGGGGGCGTATGTCTGGTTCTCGCATCAACATGCGCCATCGGCGGGCGGGAATACCGCAGCGTCTCAGGGTGGAGCGACCAGTCAGGCCGGCACTCAAAACGGCGCGGGCACGCGCCGCAATCGCCGGGCGCTCGGCTCCGGGGTGATTGCGGTCCTCGCGGCCACGGTCAAATCCGGTGATCTCTCGGTCAGCCTCGACGCGCTCGGCACCGTCACGCCGCTCGCCAGCGTCATCGTGCGGCCGCAGCTCAGCGGCTATCTCACGCAGGTCAACTTCACCGAGGGCCAGATGGTGAAGCAGGGCGATTTCCTGGCCCAGATCGATCCGCGTCCTTACCAGATCGCGCTCGAACAGGCGCAAGGCCAGCTCGCGCGGGACCAGGCGCTGCTGGCCAATGCCGTGCTCGATCTGGCGCGGTACCAGAAGCTGAATACCCAGGATTCGATCGCGCGCCAGCAGCTCGACACGCAGCAATCGCTGGTCCAGCAATATCGCGGCACGATCGCTACCGATCAGGCGGCGGTCGATACCGCCAAGCTCGATCTCGACTATTGCCACGTCACCGCGCCGGTCAGCGGCCGCGTCGGTCTCCGCCAGGTCGATCCCGGCAACTACGTGCAGGCCGGCGATGCGACCGGCCTGGTCGTGCTCAACCAGATCCAGCCGATCACCGTCATCTTCACCATCCCGGAAGACGATATCCCGATCGTCCAGCAGCAGCTCCAGGCGGGCGGCACGCTCACCGTGCTCGCCTATGACCGCACCGGCGCCACCAAGCTCGCGACCGGCGCGCTGACAACCTTGGACAACCAGATCGACACCACGACCGGCACCGTGAAGCTGCGCGCGCAATTCGACAATGCCGACCAGGCGCTCTTCCCCAACCAGTTCGTCAACGTGACCTTGCAGGTCCGGACCGAGCATGCGCCGGCGATCGTGCCGCAGGCGGCAATCCAGCACGGGACGAACGGCGACTTCGTCTATCTGGTGAAGGGCGGGACCAGTGTCGCCGTGCAGGCGGTGAAGACCGGCGTCACCAGCGGCGATAATGTCGAGGTCGTGACCGGCCTGACCGCGGGCGACCAGGTGGTGGTGGACGGCGTCGATCAGCTCAAGGACGGCGCCAAGGTCTCGGTCACCGATGCCGCCAAAGCGGCGGCCGCAACCGGCAGCAGCAACCAGCCGGCGAATCCCGAACCGTGAATCCATCCCGCATCTTCATCGAGCGGCCGGTCGCCACCTCGTTGTTGATGCTGGCGATCCTGATGACCGGGATCGTCGCCTATCGGTTCCTGCCGTTGTCGGCTTTGCCCGAAGTCGATTACCCGACCATCCAGGTGCAGACCTTCTATCCGGGCGCCAGTCCGGATGTGATGACCTCCTCGGTGACGGCACCGCTCGAGCGCCAGTTCGGCGAGATGCCCGGGCTGAAGCAGATGTCGTCGATCAGTGCCGCCGGCACATCGGTGCTCAACCTCCAATTCAATCTCGATCTCACCCTCGACGTGGCGGAGCAGGAGGTCCAGGCGGCGATCAACGCCTCCGGCAACCTGCTGCCCTCGGATCTGCCGGCGCCGCCGATCTACCTGAAGATCAATCCCGCGGATGCGCCGGTCCTCACCCTGGCCGTGACCTCGAAGACCCGGCCGCTGACCGAGGTCGAGGAGATCGCCGATACCAGGATCGCGCAGAAGATCTCGCAACTGCCCGGCGTCGGCGTGGTGGCGATCAATGGCGGCCAGCGCCCTGCGATCCGGATCCAGGCCGACATCCGCTCGCTTGCGGCTTACGGGCTCAACATCGATGATCTCAGGACCACGATCAGCACCGCCAATGTCAACACGCCGAAAGGCAGCTTCGACGGGCCGATGCGGTCCTACACCATCAATGCCAACGATCAGCTCCAGGATCCGGCCGAGTACGGCAACATCGTGGTCGCCTACAAGAACGGCGCGCCGGTGCGGCTCTCCGACGTCGCGCGCATCACGTCGGGGCCGGAGAACAAGCAGCTCGCCGCCTGGGCGAACACCACGCCCGCGTTGATCCTGAACGTCCAGCGCCAGCCCAGCGCCAATACGATCTCGGTCGTGGATACGATCAAGAACCTGCTGCCGCAGCTCACCGCGGGCCTGCCCGGCGACATCGAAGTGACGCCGCTGACCGATCGCACCAACACGATCCGCGCCTCGGTCAGCGACGTCGAGTTCGAGCTCGCATTGTCGGTCGGCCTGGTCGTGCTGGTGATCTTCCTCTTCCTGCGCAACATCCCGGCGACCGTCATCCCGAGTCTCGCCATGCCGCTCTCTCTGGTCGGCACTTTCGGGGTGATGTACCTCACCGGCTTCAGCCTCAACAACCTCTCGCTGATGGCGCTGACCATCGCCACCGGTTTCGTGGTCGACGACGCCATCGTCATGATCGAGAACATCGTCCGCTACATCGAGGCCGGCGACCCGCCGCTCGCCGCCGCGCTGAAGGGCGCGCAGCAGATCGGGTTCACCATCATCTCGCTGACCATCTCGCTGATCGCCGTGCTGATACCGCTGCTCTTCATGGGCGACGTGGTCGGCCGGCTGTTCCATGAATTTGCCATCACGCTGGCCGTCACGATCGTGATCTCGGCGGTGGTATCGCTCACCCTCGTGCCGATGCTGTGCTCGCTGCTGCTGAAGCGCCGCGCCGGCGCCACGGAGGCGCCGCCCGAAGAGGCCGACGAGGCGCGGCGGATGGAGCAGCAGGAGCGGGGATGGTTCCGCTGGCTGCTCACCGGGTATCGCCATTCATTGACCTGGGTGCTGGGCAACCAGGTGTTCGTGCTCCTGATCGCGCTCGGCACGTTCGCCCTGACCGCCTATCTCTACGTTGTCGTGCCGAAGGGCTTCTTCCCGGTGCAGGATACCGGCCTCATCCAGGCGGTCACCGAGGCGCCGCAATCGATCTCCTTCGCCGGCATGGCCGAGCGCCAGGAGAAGCTTGCCGCCGTGATCCTGAAGGATCCGGACGTGGTCAGCCTGTCATCCTTCATCGGCGCCGACGGCAGCAACATGACGCTGAACAGCGGCCGGTTCCTCATCAACCTCAAAGAGCGCGATCAGCGCACCGCCAGCGCCGCCCAGATCGTCCGCCGCCTGGCCCGCGCCGCCGAGCAGGTCGAAGGCATCCAGCTCTATGCCCAGCCGGTGCAAGACCTCACCATCGACACGACGGTCAGCCGGACCCAGTACCAATTCGTCTTGCGCGACGCCAATCCCGCCGAGTTCGACGAATGGGTGCCGAAGCTGGTGGACCGGCTGCAGCAACTGCCGGAATTGACCGACGTCGCCAGCGACTATCTCGACAAGGGCCTCGCCGCCTATATCGAGGTCGATCGCGCCACCGCCTCGCGTTTCGGCATCACGCCGGCGACGATCGACAATGCGCTCTACGACGCTTTCGGCCAGCGCATCGTGTCCACCATCTTCACCCAGTCGAGCCAGTATCGTGTGATCCTGGAAGCGCAGCCGGAGATGCAGCAGACGCTCACGTCTCTGAACTCGATCTATCTGCCGGCTTCGGGCAACGGCCAGGTCCCGCTCTCCGCGCTGGTGACCTTGCATCAGCAGACGACGCCCCTGCAGGTCAGCCATATCGGACAGTTCCCCGCCGTCACGATCTCCTTCAACCTGGCGCAGGACGTGGCGCTCGGCCAGGCGGTCGATGCGATCACCGCCGCCGAGCAGGAGATCGGCCTGCCCAAGGACATCCTGGTGGACTTCCAGGGCGCGACCCTCGCCTTCCAGGACGCGCTCAGCAACGAGTTGCTGCTGATCGCCGCCGCCATAGCAACCGTCTATATCATCCTCGGCGTGCTCTATGAGAGCTTCATCCATCCGATCACGATCCTGTCGACCCTGCCATCCGCGGGAATCGGTGCGCTGCTGGCGCTGCTGATCGCCCGGCAGGACCTCGGCATCATCGCGATCATCGGCATCATCCTTCTGATCGGCATCGTCAAGAAGAACGCGATCATGATGATCGACTTCGCGCTGGATGCCGAGCGCAACCAGGGCAAGACCCCGGAAGAGGCGATCTATCAGGCCTGCCTGCTGCGCTTCCGCCCGATCCTCATGACCACCATGGCGGCACTGCTCGGCGCGCTGCCGCTGATGCTGGGCGGGGGGACCGGCGCGGAGCTGCGCTTTCCCCTGGGCGTCACCATCGTCGGCGGCCTGATCGTCAGCCAGCTCCTGACCCTTTTCACCACGCCGGTCATCTACCTCGCCTTCAACCGGGTCGCCCGCGCCATCGGCTGGCGGCATCCGCAAGGTGCGGCGTCGTGAACCTGGCGGCACGATTCATAGCGCGTCCGGTCGCGACCACCCTGCTGACCGCGGGGATCGCGCTGGCCGGCGCCATGGGCTATTTCAAGCTGCCGGTTTCGCCGTTGCCTCAGGTCGACTTTCCGACCATTTCGGTCACCGCGTCGCAGCCCGGCGCCAGCCCCGAGACCATGGCAACCAGCGTCGCGACGCCGCTGGAGCGGCATCTCGGCGCCATTTCCGACGTGACGGAGATGACCTCGTCGAGCAGCACGGGCTCGACCCGGATCACGCTGCAATTCGGGCTCGACCGTGACATCGACGGCGCCGCGCGCGATGTGCAGGCCGCGATCAACGCGGCGCGCGCCGACCTGCCGACCAGCCTCCACAGCAATCCGACCTATCGCAAGGTCAATCCGGCCGACGCGCCGATCATGATCCTGGCTTTGACCTCGACGACGCTCAGCCAGGGCGAGCTCTATGATTCCGCCGCCACCGTCCTGGAGCAGAAGCTCTCCCAGGTTTCCGGCATCGGCGAGGTCGATCTCGGCGGCAGCTCGCTGCCGGCCGTCCGGGTCGAGCTGCAGCCCCAGGCGCTGTTCAAATACGGGATCGGGCTCGAGGACATCCGGGCGGCACTGTCGGCCGCCAATGCCAACAGCCCCAAAGGCGTGATCGAGCCGGGCAACCAGCGCTTCCAGATCTACACCAACGACCAGGCGCGGAAGGCCGATCAATACCGTTCGCTCGTTGTCGCCTATCGCAACGGCGCCGCGGTACGGCTCTCGGACATCGCCGATGTCGAGGATTCGGTCGAGAACCTGCGCAACCAGGGCGTCTCCAACGGCGCGCCCGCGGTCCTCGTCCTGCTGTTCCGCGAGCCCGCCGCCAACATCATCGACACCGTCGATCGGGTCAACGCGCTCCTCCCCGAGCTCAGGGCATCGATGCCCAACGGGGTGAACATCGCCGTCGCCTCCGATTTCTCGAACACGATCCGCGCCTCGCTTTCCGACGTGCAGCGCACGCTGGTGATCGCGATCGGCCTTGTCATCCTGGTCGTGTTCCTGTTCCTGCGCAGCGTCCGCGCGACGATCATTCCGGGCATCGTGGTCCCGGTCTCGCTCGTGGGCACGTTCGGGGTCATGTATCTGCTGGGCTACAGCCTGGACAATCTCTCGCTGATGGCGCTGACCGTCGCCACCGGCTTCGTGGTCGATGACGCCGTGGTCGTCTTGGAGAACATCTCGCGGCATATCGAGGCCGGCATGCCGCCCTTCGCCGCGGCCAGGCAGGGCGCGACGGAAGTCGGCTTCACCGTCCTCTCGATGAGCGTCTCGCTGATCGCGGTCTTCATCCCGATCCTGCTGATGGGCGG
>DASZYM010000337.1:0-16441 GCA_035545355.1 Dongiaceae bacterium | reverse complement strand
GACGCCTGGTTCATCGGCCTCACCGGGCAGCTCGTCACCGGCGTCTGGGTCGGCAACGACGACAATTCGCCGATGAACAAGGTGACCGGCGGCTCGCTGCCGGTGAACATCTGGCACGATTTCATGCTGGAGGCGCTGGCGGGCACGCCGCCCGCGCCGATCCCGCTGCCGGGCGGCAGCGGCCCGCTCCTGGCGGACGGCCAGCCGCTGTCGCTGCCGGGCTCGACCGCAGGTCCGGCGACGTCGACCGCGAGCGCCGACGAGCCCGGCCTGCTCGACCGCCTGGTGAAGAGCATCCTCGGCGGCGCCGAGGATGATAGCGGCGCCGTGCATTCCTCCGGCACCGCCGCGCAGCAACAGGTGCCGATCTGGAAGAACAAAGAGGTCCAGGACGCGCGGCGCAGCAAGTGACGTTGCGAGGCTTTGCCTCCGCAGGCGTTGCTCAACCAACCGCGCGCGGCATCGCGACGAATCGCGATTGTTTCACGTGAAACAGCGGGCCGAGCCCTATTGCGGCGCTTGCCGCGTCGGCTTCAGCCCCACGGGCTTGCCCACCGCGAGCACGACGAGCTTCCCGGGATCGAACAGCTTCTTGGCCGCGGCCTTCACCTGGTCCAGGGTCACTGCGGAGATCTCCTGCTCGCGCCGCGTCACGTAGTCGATGCCGAGATGCTGCATCTGGATGCCGAGCAGGGTCCGGGCCGCCGAGCGCGTCGTCGTGAAGTTCTGGGCATAGGAGCCGAGCAGATAGGTCTTCGCGGCGTCGAGCTCAGCCTGGCTCGGCCCGTCGGCCTGCATCTTCGCCCATTCCTGTCGGGTCAGGTCGATCACCTGCGCCGCCTTGTCGTTGACCGTCTGCGCGCTGCCCCAGATGGCGCCCGCATGGTCCAGGGTCACGAGGTCGGTATCGATGCCGTAAGTGAGGCCGCGCTTCTCGCGCACCTCTTCGGTCAGGCGCGAGGAGAACCCGCCGCCGCCCAAAGTGTAGTTGGCGAGATAGGCGGGGAAGAAATCGGGATCGCTGCGCTTCACGCCCGGCTCGCCGAACAGGATGATGGTCTGCGGCAGGTCGCGCTCGATCACCGCGAGCCCGCCCTGGTCGTCGATCTTGGCCTCGGGCACGGCGATCGGCGGGCTCTTCTCCGGCAGCGCGGCGAACGCCTTGTCGAGCAGCGGCTTCAATTGCTCCGGCGTCACATCGCCGACCACGGCGACATAGAGCCGGTCCTTGGCGAAGGTGCGGGCGACGAAGCCCTTGAGGTCATCGACGCCGATCGCCTGGAGCCCGGCCACGGTGCCGTCGCTGTTGCGGGCATAGGGATGGTCGCCGAACAGGATCTTGCCGAAGGCCTGGGATGCGACCTGCTCGGGATCCTTCTCCTCGTCCTCGGCCTGCGAAACGAACTGGCCGCGCATGCGCGAGATCGGCTCCGGATCGAAACGCGGCTTGGTCAAGGCAAGGCCGAGCATGCCCATGGCGAGGTCTTTGTCGTCCGAGAGGAAGCGCAACCCGCCGGTGAAGCTGTCGAGATTGGCATCGAAGCCGAAATCGATGCCGTGATCGGCCAGCGTCTTCTGGAAATCCGCCGACACGGTATCGCCGGCGCCCTCGTCGAGCAGGCCGGAGACGAAGGTCGCCAAGCCTTCCTTGCCGACCGGATCCTCCGAGGCCCCGCCCTTGAAACCGAAGGAGAGCGAAATGAGCGGATTGCTGTGATCCTCGATCAACCAGGCGGTGATGCCGCCCGGCGAGGTCACGGACTCGATATCGACCGCCCGCGCCGAAATGGGCGCGACGAGCAGGATGATGAGAAAGAGTGACGCGACCACAACGGCCCGCGCCGACCCGTACCCCCACGCCCTTCTTCCTTCTCCCTCCCCCGATCCGGGGGAGGGCAGGGGTGGGGGTGAGTCCGTCGGAAGCAAACGCGCTCTCACTCTATCCCTCCACCGATCGGTGCGGGCGGCGCGGCGGGCGCTTGGCCGGCGGGCGCGCCGGGCTTGGGCATCAGGATGCCGGTCGCCGAATTGTTCGGCACCAGGACCAGCTTGGCCGCGGCCGTCACGTCGGCGGCGGTCACCGCGCCGATCCGATCCGGCCAGGCCTGGATCTCGGCCAGCGTGCTGCCATCGGCGATGCGGGTGGCGACCAGGGTCGCCGCACCCGAGAGGCTGTCGCGCGACTTCACCGCGGAGATCTCGAGGCGCCGCTTGGCGTCGGCGACTTCCTGATCGGTGACGCCGTCCTTCAGCACCTTGCCGATCTCGTCGTCGATCGCCTGCTCGATCTTCTCCACCGGCACGCCCTGGCGCGGCGCGCCCCAGAAGGTGAAGCTGCCGACGTCATAGGGGCTGGGGTCGTAGCTGCTGCCGACATAATCGGCCAGCGCCTGCTCGACCACCAGCCGGCGATAGAGCCGGCCCACATTGTTGCCGCCGAGGATCTCGTCCAGCACCTGCAGCGCATAGGCCTGGTTGCCGGTGGCGGTGCGATAGGACGGCGCCTGGTAGATGCGGCTGACGGAAGGCTGGCTGACGAACTCGCTCTGCAAGGTGACGCGGCGCGGCGCATAGGCCTGCGGCTCGCTCAGGCGCTGGCGCGCCGGCACGTCCTTCTTGGCGATCGGGCCGTAATATTTCTCGGCCAGCGCCTTCACCTCGTCGGTGGTGACGTCGCCGGCGATCACCAGCACCGCGTTGTTGGGCGCATAATGCTTCTCGTAGAAATCGCGCGCGTCCTGGGTGGTGTAGGTGTCCATCTCATGGTGCCAGCCGATCACCGGCAGGCGATAGGGATGGTTGAGATAGAGCACCGCGTTCAGCATCTCCGAGAGCTGCGCGCCGGGATCGTTCTCGATCCGCTGGCGCCGCTCCTCGATGATGACCTGGAGTTCGGGCAGCACGACCGGATCGGTGAGCTGCAGGCCGGTCATGCGATCGGCCTCCATCTCCATGATCATCGGCAGGTCGGGCTTGGCGATGGTCTGGTGGAAGGCGGTCACGTCCTGGTTGGTGAAGGCATTGTCCTCGCCGCCATGGAGGTTCACCTGCTTGGTGAACTCGCCGGCGGCGAAACGCGCGGTGCCCTTGAACATCAGGTGTTCCAGGAAATGCGCGACGCCGTTCTTGCCGATGGCGCCGTCGGCCGCACCCGCCTTGTAGACCAGGATCTGGTAGACGACCGGCGCCAGGTGCTTCGGCAGCACGACGACTTCGAGCCCGTTCGGCAGGGTGAAGCTGTCGGCGACGAACAGCTCGGCGCGGGCCGGGATGCTGGCGATGAGTGAAATGCAAAACAGAAGGCCGGCGATGAATCTCGCCGGCCGGGCGCGAAAGCGGCGCATGTCCGTCTTAGAACAGGCCTTCAAGCAAACCCTTCTGCTTGCGCTCGATGATCGGGGTGTTGCCGGTCTCGACCGGCTGGCCCAGCGCCTGGTTCTCCTGCAGCCGCTTCTGCTCGGCGACAGGATCGACCACGGTGCCGTAGGGCTCGGGCTTGCGCCAGAAGATCAGGTCGTCGAGCACGCTCTTCGAGCTCTCCTCGTCGGCCGCGGTCTCCTGGTCCACCAGCTTGCGGATGTTGGGATCGACGCCCGAGAGGCTGGCGCTCTGCAGGAAGGCGGCCTCGCCGGCGGATTCGGCGGTGGTCTGCTCGCCTTCGCCGATCGACGGGATCTGGTCGGGCGCCAGCGTGTTGCGGTCGGCATGGCCGGTCACGATCGACTGCGCCTGCTGCTGCACCGTGCCCTCTTGCGGGCGCGGCGCGCCGGGCGTCGGCGGGCGCAGGCTGTAATCGGGCGGCATGCTCAAGGGGGCGCGGGAGACGACCTGGAACTCGTCCGGCGACCTTTTGGTCAGGCCGAGCATTTCCTTGGCGTTCTGGCAGCCCGCAAGCCCGAGGCCGAGCAGCGCGAGCGCCAACGGGAATGCCAATCGGGGCATTGGCGTTGATCGGCGCATGGTCGTTAACCTCCTAGGAATGCTCAGTCTTAGCGCGATCGGCCGACTGAAACAACCCGTGGAAAAGTAACAGAATGACACCGACCGTAATCGCCGAATCCGCCACGTTGAAAGCCGGCCAATGCCATTCCCGTCCGCCGGCGCTGACATAGAAGTCCAGGAAGTCGAAGACCGCCCCCGCCCGCACGCGGTCGATCACATTGCCGAGGGCACCGCCGGCGATCATGCCGAGGCCGATCGCCTGCAGCAGGCTGTCGACCCGGGTCAGCCAGAAGATCAGGACCAGGGCCACCACGACGGCGCCGCCGGCCAGCATCCAGGGCGCCACGAAACCAAGCTGACTGAAGCTGACGCCCCGGTTCCAGGCGGCGACCAGGGAGAAGAAGGGCAGGACCGGGATGCCGAAGGGATGCGTCTCCATCACCTTCTCGACCACCGCCTTGGTGATCTGGTCGAGCACGATCGCGGCGAGGCAGAGCCCGACGCCGATCCCGAACAGCCTGCGGTCGGCGAGGGTCATGCCGCCGGTTCCATATGGCTGACCGCATCGGTGCAGCGGTTGCAGAGCGTCGGATGATCCTTATGAGTGCCGACTTCCGGCAGCACCTGCCAGCAGCGCTCGCATTTCTCGCCCTCGGCGAGCGCGACCGCCACGCCGACGCCGGCGACATCCGGCAAGGCGAATGCGCCGGCCGGCGCCGCGCCGTCCGCCAGGGTCACGTCCGACGTGATCGCGATCTCGTCGAGCGCCACGCCGGCGATCTCGGCCTTGCGCTCGGCCGAGAGATAAACGGTGGGCTTGGCCTGCAGGCCGGAGCCGATCTTCTTCTCGGCGCGCGCGACTTCCAGCGCGCCGGTCACGACGCGGCGGATGTCGCGGATCTTGGCCCAGCGCGCGGCCAGAGCCTCGTCGCGCCAGGCGGCCGGCGTCTCGGGATAAACGCGCAGATGCACGCTCTCCTCGCCGCCCTTCCAGGACCGCGCGCGCCAGGCTTCCTCGGCGGTGAAGCAGAGGATCGGCGCGAGCCAGGCGGTCAGGCGCGAGAACACTTCGAAGAGCGCGGTGCGGGTCGCGCGCCGCCGCGTCGAATCCGGCGCGTCGCAATAGAGCGCGTCCTTGCGGATGTCGAAATAGAAGGCCGAGAGATCGACCGCGCAGAAGTTATGCAGCTCGGTGAACAGCGTGTGGAAGTCGTAGCTGTCGGCGGTCTCCCGCACCCGGGCGTCGAGCTCGGCGAGGCGGTGCAGCACCCAGCGCTCGAGCTCCGGCATCTCCTTCTGCGGCAGGCGCTCGCTCTCCTTCCAGCCGTCGAGCGCGCCCAGCAGGTAGCGGAAGGTGTTGCGCAGGCGCCGATAGTGATCGGCCATGAATTTGAGGATCTCGTTGCCGATGCGCAGATCGTCGGAATAGTCCGAGGCGACGACCCAGAGCCGCAGGATGTCGGCGCCGTATTGCTCCATCACCTTCTGGGGTGCGACGACATTGCCGGTCGATTTCGACATCTTCCGGCCCTGCTCGTCGAGCGTGAAGCCGTGGGTCAGCACCGATTTGAACGGCGCCCGCTTCCGCGTGCCGCAGGATTCCAGCAGCGAGGAATGGAACCAGCCGCGATGCTGGTCGGAACCCTCGAGATAGAGATCGGCCGGCCACTTCAAATCCGTGTCCTTGCGCGGCTCCAGCACGAAGCTGTGGCTCGATCCCGATTCGAACCAGACGTCGACGATGTCCTTGATCTGCTCGTATTCGTCCGGATTGTAGTCGTTGCCGAGGAAGCGCGAGGCCGGGCTGGAGAACCAGGCGTCGGAGCCTTCCTTCTGGAACACCTCGACCACGCGCTCCATCACGCGCTCGTCGCGCAGCAGCTCCTGGGTCTGCTTGTTGACGAAGACCGCGATCGGCACGCCCCAGGCGCGCTGGCGCGAGATCACCCAGTCGGGCCGGCTCTTGATCATGGAATAGAGCCGGGTCTGGCCCTGCGGCGGCACGAAGCGCGTCTTCTCGATCTCCGCGAGGGCGATCTTCCGCAGGTCGTTCTTCTCCATCGAGATGAACCATTGCGGCGTGTTGCGGAAGATCAGCGGCGCCTTCGAGCGCCAGGAATGCGGATACTGGTGCACCATCGTGCCGTTGGCGACCAGCATGCCGGCCTCCTTCAGCTTCTCGATCACCGCGGCATTGGCGTCGCCCTTCTTGCCATAGGGCGTCAGCACGCGCTTGCCGGCGAAGAGGCCGACATGGTCGAAATAGCTGCCGTCCGGCGAGACGGTCTGCGGCACCTCGATGCCATGGGCGATGCCGAGCACATAATCGTCGGCGCCATGGCCGGGCGCGATATGCACGAAGCCGGTGCCGGCCTCGGTGGTGACGAAGTCGCCGGCATAGGCCGGCACGTCGAAGCGCGCGTAATAGGGATCGAGTGCCGCCAGCGGATGCTTGGCGACGATGCCCTTCATCGCATCGCCCTTGCCGGTCCAGAAGGTGCGCGAGCGCGTGATCTTCGCCTCGGCATCGAAGGCGCTCTTCAGCGCCGCGGCGACGATCAGCCGATCGCCGGTTTTCACCAGCGCGCCGTCGCCGACCGCCTCGACCTCGAAGGCCACGTATTCGAAATCGGCGCCATAGGCGATCGCGCGGTTGCCGGGGATGGTCCAGGGCGTCGTGGTCCAGATCACCACATTGGCGCCGCTGAGCTCGGTCGCCGGCGCGGTCTCGACCGGGAACTTCACCCAGATCGTATCGGAGGTGTGGTCCTGGTACTCGACCTCGGCCTCGGCCAAGGCGGTCTTCTCGACCACCGACCAGAGCACCGGCTTGGAGCCGCGGAACAGACCGCCATTCATCAGGAACTTGCCGATCTCGGCGACGATCTGCGCCTCGGCGGCGTTGGTCATGGTCGTATAGGGATGCTCCCAATCGCCCTCGACGCCCAAGCGCCGGAACTCCTCGCGCTGCACGTTGATCCAATGCTGCGCGAACTCCCGGCATTCTTTGCGGAAGTCGATGATCGGCACTTCGTCCTTGTTCTTGCCGGCCTTGCGGTACTTCTCCTCGATCATCCATTCGATCGGCAGGCCGTGGCAGTCCCAGCCGGGGATGTAGAACGCATCCTTGCCGGTCATCTGCTGCGAGCGGTTGATGACGTCCTTCAGGATCTTGTTGAGGGCGTGGCCGATATGGATGTTGCCGTTCGCGTAAGGCGGGCCGTCATGCAGGATGAACTTCTCGCGGCCCTTCGACTGCGCGCGAAGCTGCTTGAACAGGCCTGCGCGCTTCCAGGAATCCAGGATCTCCGGCTCGCGCTTGGGCAGGTCGCCGCGCATCGGGAAATCGGTCTTCGGCAGGAAAACGGTCGATTTGTAGTCCAAGACAGGAATCCTCTGAACTCAGGTGTTCTGACGTGTGCGGCCTCGGGGCTCTTCCACCAGCGGCGGCCGTTGCGCCGCGGGATGGGTGCCGAGCGCCGGTCCGCGATATTCCGCGAGCATGCGCCGCGCCGTGTCGCAATCGGCGGCGATCTGCGCCTTCAACTGATCGAGGCCGGAGAATTTCATCTCCGGCCGGATGAAGCCCAGGAGCGCCACCCGGAGATGCTTGCCGTAGAGATCGCCGTCGAAGTCGAAGAGGTGCACCTCGAAGCGCACGTCCTCGCCGGCGACGGTCGGCCGCCGGCCCAGATTGGCGACCCCGTCGATCCATTGCAAGTCGTGGCCGCTGTCGATGGCGGCCCTGACCGCATAGACCCCCAGCTTGGGCTGCATGAACTCGCCGAGATGCAGGTTGGCGGTCGGGAAGCCGATGGTCCGGCCGCGTTTGTCGCCGTGCTCGACCCGGGCCTCGATCTCCCAGGGCCGGTCCAGCGCCAGAGCCGCGGCCAGCGGGTCGCCGCCCAGCAGCCGATCCCGGATCAGGGTCGAGGAATAGACCGCGCCCTCCGCTTCGGTTTCCAGCGAGAGCGCGGTCACGCCGAAGCCGAAGCGCTTGCCGGCTTCGGTCAGCACCGTCGCGTTGCCGCCGCGATTCTTGCCGAAGCAGAAATCCGCGCCGACCACGACATGGGCGACGCCGAGGCCGTTCACCAGCACGTCCTCGACGAAGACATCGGCGGTGCGCCGGACCATGTCGGCGTCGAAGGTCAGCACGAAGGCGACATCGACGCCGAGATCCTGGAGGTGCCGCATCTTGATGCGAAACGGCGTCAGGCGGAACGGCGGCTCGTCGGGCTTGAAGAAGCTCCGGGGATGCGGCTCGAAGCTCAGCACGCCCAGCTTGGCGTTCAGCCGCCTGGCCTCCGCTTTGGCCTTGGCCAGCACCGCCTGATGGCCGCGATGCACGCCGTCGAAATTCCCGATGGCGACCACCGCGCCCTTCAGGTCGGCCGGCACATCCTCGAAGTGACGGATCAGCCGCATGCGACGCCGCGTTCGTGTGCGAGCGCAGTTCGCCGCACAAGCCCTCTCCCCTTGAGGGAGAGGGTAGGGGTGAGGGGTCGAAGACTCGCGCCGAGTGTCATGATTGTATCGAGAGGCACTAAACCACTAATTCTTCGGGCGCTTGGGCACCAGGAGCTGGGCCTCGCCGTCGAGCACGATCTGCTCGCCGACATGGCAGGTGGTGGCGAAGGTGACGCGGCCCTTCTCGCGGTCGATCGTGCTGACGGTGACGCGCGCTTTCACGGTGTCGCCGATCCGGACCGGCGCCTTGAATTTCAAGGTCTGGGACATGTAGATGCAGCCCGGCCCCGGCAGCTTGGTGCCGAACACGGTGGAGACGAAGCCGGCGGTCAGCATGCCATGGGCGATGCGGCCCTTGAACATGGTCGGCTTGGCGAACTCCTCGTCGAGATGCACCGGGTTTGTGTCCCCGGTGATGCCGGCGAAGAGCACGATATCGGCCTCGGTCACGGTCTTGGAAAAGACCGCGGTCATGCCCTCGTCGATCTCCTCCAGGTACTTGCCCCGCAGCTCTTCCATCGCTTCCTCGCGCTCCTCGACCGGGCGGCACTATATCGGGCGAGATTTCCGGTCACAAGGCGTCGCGCTGCGCCGCAGCGTGAAAGATTCCATGTGATTTCAATGAGTTCTAGGATCGATCGGCACCCGGTCGCGGAGCCCCAGGATCTCCTCGCAGGCCAGGCCGGCGGAGAGCAGCCCGGCCTCGCCCCGGGGCTTGCCCATGATCTGGATGCCGACCGGCCTTCCGTCGGCGGAGAAGCCCGCCGGGATGGCCAGCGACGGGCAGCTCGTCATGGTGACCAAGGCCGAGAGCTTCAGCCATTCCACGTAATTGTCGAGGGTGACGCCGTTGATCTGCCGCGGCCAGCGTTCCTTGACGTCCCGGGGCAGGATCGGCGCGCCCGGCAGGATGACGGCGTCATAGGTCTTGAAGAACGCGACCACATCCCCGAACAGCCGCGAGCGCCGGAGCTGCGCCTTGCTGATGGCCTCGGGGCTGAGCGCCAGGCCCTTCTCGATGTTCCAGATGACGTCGGGCTTCAGCTTGTCGCGCTGGCTCTTCAGCAGCGCGCCCATGGCCGCGTAATCCGCCGCCCGCAGGGTCTGGAACGCTTCGCCCACGCCGCTGAAATCCGGCGCGGCCTCCTCGACCGCGATTCCGGCCTGGGCCAGCTTATCCGCGGCGGCGCGGCAGACGGCGATCACCTCCGGCTCGACCGGCAGCCCGGCGGGCGCCAGGCAGAGCGCCACGCGCTTGGGCAGCGCGCGGCGCCGGGCGGCGGTCAGGAACGGCTCCTCGGGCCTGGCCAGCGAGATCGGGTCCTCGATGCTCCAGCCGACCATGGCGTCCAGCATCAGCGCCACGTCCTCGACATTGCGCGCCATCGGCCCGTTGACCGAGAGCATGTCGAAGCGCTGCTCGCCCGGCCCGGCGGCGACCCGGCCCGGCGAGGGGCGAAAGCCGACCACCGAGTTGAAGCTCGCCGGCGTGCGCAACGAGCCGCCGAGATCCGAGCCGGTCGCCAGCCAGACCTGGCCGGTCGCCAAGGCCACCGCCGATCCGCCCGAGGACCCGGCCGCGTTCAGCCGCGTGTCCCAGGGATTGAGCGTCTCGCCGAACACCTCGTTGAACGTGTTGGCGCCGGCGCCGAACTCGGGCGTGTTGGACATCGCGAGCGGTATCGCGCCGTTGGCCTCCAGAGTCTCGACCATGATGTCCGAGCGCTTCGGCACGTTGTCGCGATAGATCGGCGAACCATAGGTGGTTCGCAGGCCGGCGACATCGTTCAGGTCTTTCACCGCGATCGGCAGGCCGTGCAGCATGCCCCGCGCTTCGATCGGCGCTTCCATCAGGCGCTTGGCCTGCGCCCGCGCGCGCTCCTCGCCGATGGTGACCAGCGCGTTGACCTTCGGATTGACCGCGGCGATCCGCGCCAGAGCCGCATCGATCAACTCGACGGGTGAGACCTTGCCGCAGCGCAACAGCTCCACCGCCGCGCAAGCGCTCAAGCGCCACAAGTCATTTGCCATCAGCCGAGGTCCCCTTTGGACTAGTCGCACGCGCCGCCCATCGCCACGGCAACGAGCGCGTGCTATTCCTTCGATCAATAGAAGAACGCGCTTATCCCGCCAACCCCTCCATGGATCTCAATCCGCTTTTCTGGCTCCGGGCCACTGAGCAAAAAGGGGCCCGCAAGCCAGGGGCCGGCGCTTTCGCCATGCTGTTCGCGCTGGATTCGACGGCGCGGGCCTCGGTCGTCACCGTGCTCTATCTGCAGGCCAAGGATCTCGGCTTCACCGACCGCCATGTGACCCTGCTGACCAATGCGGCGAGCCTGAGCTCGCTGATCTTCAGCTTCGCGGCGCCGATCCTGGTCATGCGCTACCGGCGGCGCTGGTGCTATGTCGGCGGCATCTTCATCGGCATGGCCGGCACGGTCGCGCTGTCGACCGCGACCATTCCCGGCGAGATCATGGCGCTGATCCTGCGCGCCATGAGCAGCGTCATGATCAACATCTGCCTGATGCTCTATGTGATGGATTTCATCCCGCGGCATCAGATGGTGCGCTCGGAGCCGCTCAGGCTCTTCTCCGGCTGCCTGCCCTGGGGGCTCGGCCCCTTGATCGGCGTCGAGCTCTACAAGGCCTTCGGCCCCGGCGGCACGGCGATCATGAGCTTCGCGTCATACACCGCGTTGCTCATCCTGTTTGCCTATCTCAGGATCAGCGAGAACCCGGCGGTCGCGCCGGCGCGCAAGCCGATGCCCAACCCGCTGGCCAACATCAAGCGCTTCGTCGCGCAGCCGCGGCTGCGGCTGGCCTGGTTCATCGCCTTCGGCCGCTCCGCCTGGTGGGCGATGTTCTTCGTCTATCCGACCCTCTACCTGCGCAACAACGATGTCGACGACACCTGGACCGGGGCGCTGACCGGCGCCGGCAATATCATGCTGCTGCTGACGCTGCCGGTCGGGTGGCTGGCGCGCCGCACCGGGATCCGCCGGCCGATCGTCATCGCCTTCCTGGCGGCGGGCGCGCTCACCCTGGTCATCCCCTTCACCTGGAGCCTGGTGCTGGTCACCGCCCTGCTGTGCCTGGCCGGCACGGTCTTCGTCGTGACCCTGGATGCCCTGGGCACCATCCCGTTCATGCGCTCGGTGCGCTCCTACGAGCGGCCGCAGATGACGGCCTTGTTCGGCACCTATGTCTATTTCAGCGACCTGCTGCCGGGCATCGCCTATCTCATCCTGCAGGGCTATTTCGACCTGCGCAGCGTCTTCGTGGCCTGCGGCCTCTTGACCGTCGTCGCCGGGCTGGTGGCGACCCGCCTGCCGCGCAGCATGTGAACGGCCGGTAACGGCTTGTTAAGGCATACCGGGCTTTCTATCTTGTCCGGGAAGGGCTTATGCCGGGGGCGGAGTGTCGTGTTGATGCAAGACGACGGCGATCACAAGCTGGAAGCCGTGCTCGCGCGGGCCCAGGCGGCCGTCGCCGATCTCGCCCGGAATTTCGCGGAATCGGCGGTCGGCGATCTCGACCGCTGCGCCGCTTTCCTGAAGACCGCGCGGGAGCAGCCGGACGCGCGCGCCGCCGGCGTCAAGGAAATCTACGGCATCGCCCACAACCTCAAGGGGCAGGGCACGTCCTTCGGCTATCCGCTGATCACCCGGATCGGCCAGTCGCTCTGTCAGCTCACCCGCCGCGATTGCGCCTTCTCCGACGCCGATCTCGGCATCATGCAGGCGCATCTCGACGCGATCCGCCTGATCCTCGCCAAGGACATCAAGGGCGATGGCGGCGCCGTCGGCGACAAGCTCGGCGCGCGCCTGGAGACGCTGGTCGCACAGGCGCTGCGTTAGACTCCGAGGCCATTCCCGACCAACGGTGCTCCTGCCGAACGCCGCCATTGGCGCAGGCAGAGCCAGGAGAGCACGTAGAGCGCCAGCGCCACCAGCGCCATGAAGCGGATCCCGGTCGCCATGGTCGCGTATTCCAGCCAGCCGCCGATCACCGCGCCCAAGAGATTCGCCCCTAGAGCCTCCGGCGGATTCCGGGTCAGCCGGAACGACGAGGAGAAGATCACGCTGGCGCAAAAGACCGGGCTGAGCAGAAACAGCGCATAGCCGAAGAGAAGGGCCGTGTCGCCGCCGAGCACCCGGACCGGGCCCAGCCACCAGCCGGCCGGCAGCAACAGAGCGAGCGCGACATAGGCAAGCGGCCGCAGGTCGAAGCGTACGATGCCGACCAGGAGATTGGCGGCGAGAACCTCGAACAGCATGGCCGCGATCGAGACTCCGGAGACCAGCCAGGTCGTGCCGAACAGCAGCGCGAGCCGGTTGATCGCATAGACTTCCATCAGCAGGAAGGCGGCGCCCAGCAGGGCCATATGGCCATTGGCGGCGGTGAGCTCCACGTGTCCGATGCCGCTCCGGCGCAGCCAGAAATACGCGGCCCCGGCCAGCATCGCGACGACCACCGCATAGGAGAGCGGCACGCCACGGCCCGGGAGGTAGGGGAACGGCCAGTCGTCCACCGGTGCCGCGATCGCCCGTCCCGTCGCCGAGGGGTCCGGATCGCTCGCCGTGGCGTGGCAGACGAACAGGCTGTTGCGGTCGAACATCCGCACGTCCACCGGCGCGCCGCAGGCATGCGCGAGCATCTGCGCGTAGCGGTCCTTGAGCCAGCCGCCCGAGGTGGAGGCGGAGAGAATGATGGTGCCGCCCGGCCGCAGCAACTTCGCCGCGGCGCTGAAGCTCTCCTGGGTGAAGACGTAGTTGTCGAGGCGGACGCTCGACGTGCCGAGCTGCGTATGAGAATCGAGCAGGCCGAAAACCACCGCATCGTAGCTTTGCGGCGGCAGAGTCCGAAAGGCATGGCGGGCATCGTCGACGATCAGGCGAACCCGGGGGTCGTCATACGGCCGCTCGGGATGATGCTCGGCGCCCATCTCGGCGATGGCCGCGTCGATCTCGACGGCATCGACTTGCCGCGCTCCGGCGCGCAAGGCGGCGGCCACGTCGTTGCCGCTGCCCGCACCGACCACCAGCACGCGGTCGAGATCTTTCCGGCCGGCGAAAGCGGCGTCGTAATAGGGCATCGGATTCTCGCCCAAGGCGGCGATCGTCGCCGGCCTCAGGTCGAAGGCGACCTGGTAGAACGCGTCCGAGATGTCGATCTGGTAGCCATGCGGCACCGGCCGTCCGACCAGCTTCTGATAGGACGACCAGATTGTATGGTCGATATGCGGGGCGACCGCCACCGCCGCGATCGCGCCGAGCGCCAGGCCGGTTCGCAGGCAGCGCCCGCGCCCCAGCCACAACGACAAGGGCGCGAGGCCGACGGCAAACCAGATCCAGGGCGGCGCCCAGAGCAAGGAGAGCAGCAGGAAAACCGCCAGCCCGGCCAGACTCCCCAGAATGTTGACCGAATAGGCCAGGAGCGGCGGCAGGCCGGAGAAGCTTTGCCCCAGGATGCGGCCCAGCAGGCCGAACACCACCGCCACACCGAGGAATACCGCCACGCAGTAGAGACCGATATGGACGGTGCCGGCCAGTTTCAGAACGCCGACCAGGGAGGCGGGCACCACGATCCCATAGCCGAGCACCACTTCCGAGCTCGCCAGCGAGGTCGAGAGGCCGAGCACGGCGCCCAGGAGCTGGGCGGCCACCGAGAAGAACAGCGCGATCACGATCATGCCCGCCAGCGCCAGCAGCGCTTCCCGCCGGCCGCCCCGGCCATGCAGGCAGCCGATGCCGAGCCCGAGGAAGCTGCCGACCAGCACGATGTTCTTGTAGTAGCTGAAGATGCGGGTCTGCGACGCCGCATAGCGGATCAGCATGGTCTCGACGAAGAGCACCACGAAGCTGATGACGAACAGGCACAGCACCCGGTTGCGTGTCGCCGCGGTGTCATCGGCCTCCGCCAGTCGGACGAGATCGGCGACCGCCGCGGCGACGCGGTGTCGTTGCGACCAGGCGAACAGGGGGATGCACCAGAATACGATGACCCCGGCGATCACGTAAGTCGCCAGCGCGGCGCCGGTGCTCCGCGCCACGTCCACGTCGACCCGCGTGACCAGCAGGTTGACGACGATCAGGATACCGACGAAGAGCGTGAGGATCGCAATCAACTCACGCGTGGCACGACTGAAAATGGGCAAAAGCGGTCAACCTGGGCTGATCGCGGACACCATCCTACAAAATCAGAGATTGTGCAATTGCGCGCAACCGATCGGCGACGGAGCACGCGGCGACTCAGTTGTTGCGCGTCCTGGTCTTCTTTTCCGGCGTGCGGAAGAGCGTGTTGTCCAGCTTCAGGCCGAATTGCGCGTCGAACAGCGCGACCTGCACTTGCTGGCCCTTCTGATCGATAATGCTCCATTGCCGGAGCTCGAGCGGGTTGTCGCCGAGCACCATCGTGACGGTTCCCGCATCCGGCTCGTCGGTCTGCACCACGCCGATCTGGAACGCGTTCGGGCCGCGCTGGAACGAGGTCACCGTCACGTCGCCGCCGAGCTTCACGTCGTCGCGCAGCAGAAACCAGAGCGGCGACAGCTTGAGCGGCGCCTGGTTGAGCTGGTTGAGCTCGGAATCGTAGTAGGAGATCGCGATCGAATCCGCGACCAGGATGTCATGGCGCGGCGGGTCGTATTCCACGCGCAGGAAGCCGGGACGGCGCACATAGATGGTGCCGAAATCGATCTGCGCGCTGCCGGGCGCCACCTGCTGGAAGCGCGCCTTCATGGTGGTGATGCCGTTCAGGTAGGCCTCGATGCGCTTGACGTCGGCCTGGTCCTGGGCGGTGAGGGCTGCGGCCTTGATCTTCTTCGCCGAAGCGGCGGCGCCCGAAACGACGAGCGCGGCGGTGCCGAGAAGCAAGGTGGAACCGGTCCGCGCCAGGAGGGCGCGGCGGGATAGAGCGGAATTGGCCAAGATTGATCTCAGTCCATTGCGTCGATGTTGCGCGCGAGCACTTCGCGCTTGCCTGCGTGATTGGCCTGGCTGACGACGCCTTCGCGTTCCATGCGTTCGATCAGGCGGGCCGCGCGGTTGTAACCGATCTGCAGGTACCGCTGTACAAAACTCGTGGAGGCTTTTCGTTCCCGGCAGACCAGGGCCACCGCCTTGTCGTAGAGCTCGTCGCCGGCGCCGCCGCCTTCGCCCGGCAGCTCGTCGCCGTCGCCGAGCTCTTCCTCCTCGGCGGTCACGTCCTCGATATAGTCAGGCGACCCTTGGGCTTTCAAGAACTGCACGACGCTCTCGACCTCGCGATCCGAAACGAACGGGCCGTGAACGCGGGTGATGCGGCCGCCATTGGCCATATAGAGCATGTCGCCCTGGCCCAGGAGCTGCTCGGCGCCGGTCTCACCGAGAATTGTCCGGCTGTCGATCCTTGTGGTGACATGGAAGGAAATTCTGGTCGGGAAATTGGCCTTAATTGTGCCCGTAATGACGTCGACCGATGGCCTTTGTGTGGCCATGATGATGTGGATGCCGGCGGCGCGCGCCATCTGCGCCAGGCGCTGGATTGCGGCCTCGATCTCCTTGCCGGCGACCAGCATCAGGTCGGCCATCTCATCGACCACGACGACGATGAAGGGCAGGGGCTTCAGGTCGAACGGCTCTTCCTCGTAGATCGGCTGGCCGGTCTCGGGATCGAAGCCGGTCTGCACCCGGCGCATCAGCGTCTCGCCGGCGGCGACCGCCTGCGCGAGGCGCTGGTTGTAGCCCTCGACGTTGCGGACGCCGAGCTTCGACATGGAGCGGTAGCGGTTCTCCATCTCGCGCACGACCCATTTCAGCGCGACGATCGCCTTCTTCGGCTCGGTGACGACCGGCGAGAGGAGATGCGGGATGCCGTCATAGACCGAAAGCTCCAGCATCTTCGGATCGATCATGATGAACTTGCACTGATCGGGCGTCAGGCGATAGAGCAGCGACATGATCATGGTGTTGATCGCGACCGACTTGCCCGAGCCGGTGGTGCCGGCGATCAGCAGATGCGGCATGCGGGCGAGATCGACCACGATCGG
>DASZYM010000336.1:0-2340 GCA_035545355.1 Dongiaceae bacterium | reverse complement strand
TTCTCCGAATGGTTCCGCCGGCGCGGCATCGACTCACAGCAAGGGAGCATCGTCTGAGATGGCCCATGGTGCGACCAACGCCATGATCTCGATCCGCGAGGTCACCAAGGCCTTCGGCCCGGTGAAGGCGGTCAATCACGTGAGCTTCGACATCGCCCAGGGCGAGTTCTTCTCGCTGCTGGGGCCGTCGGGCTGCGGCAAGACCACGCTTCTCCGCATGCTGGCGGGGTTCGAGACTCCGACCGAAGGCGAGATCTTCATCGACAATCAGCCGATGTCGGCGGTGGCGCCGAACCACCGGCCGACCAACATGGTGTTCCAGAGCTACGCGATCTTCCCGCACCTCAACGTGCGCGACAACATCGCCTACGGCCTCGCGCGCAAGCGGCTGCCGAAGGCGGAGCTCGGCGCGATCGTCGATCGCGCGCTGGAGATGATCAAGCTCTCCGGCTACGGCAACCGCATGGCCAACCAGCTCTCCGGCGGCCAGCGCCAGCGGGTGGCGCTGGCCCGGGCGCTGGTCTGCCAGCCCAAAGTGCTGCTGCTGGACGAGCCCCTCGGCGCCCTCGACAAGAAGCTCCGCGAGGAGATGCAGCTCGAGCTCCGGCAGATCCAGCGCGAGGTCGGCATCACCTTCGTCTTCGTCACCCACGACCAGGAAGAAGCCCTGACCATGTCGGACCGGATCGCGGTCATGTCCAAGGGCGAGGTCCTGCAGATCGACGGCGCCGCGGCGCTCTACGAGCATCCCAATTGCCGCGAGGTCGCCGAGTTCATCGGCACGATGAACGTGTTCGAGGGCCGGCTGCTGGCGGTCTCCGGCGGCGTCGCCCAGGTCGATGCCGGTGCGGCGGGGCAGTTGCTGGCCCCCGCCAACGGCGCCGCGCTCTCGCCGGGCAGCACGGTCAGCGTCGCGGTGCGGCCGGAGAAGCTGGAGCTTTCGGCGGCGAAACCGGCCAACGGCAATGCCATCGCCGGCAAGCGCCGGGCCGAGGCCTATCTCGGCGACCGCAGCCACTATTACGTCGAGGCCCAGGGCCTGCCGAAGCCGATCGCGGCGGCGGCGCAGAATACGCGGCGCGGCGGCAGCGCCGGCCAGGCCGGCGACGCGGTCTGGGTCCACTGGCCGGTCGAGGCGGGCGTCCTGCTCACCCGCTGAGCGGCCGCGCATGCTATCATCGTCGCCGGGTGGCCAATGGGGTCCCGGCCGATGGGCGATGCCGCAACGCATGCAACCGGCATAACGCAGCTCGCCGAGGCGGCGGGTCCGGTCGATCTCGCGCTGGTGCTCGCGGTCGATTGCTCCGGGAGCGTCGATGACACCGATTTCGGCATCCAGATGGCCAGCATCGCCGCGGCCTTGCGGCACCGGGCGCTGCAGGACGCGATCCGCCAAGGCAAATACAAGCGCATCGCCATCACCGTGATGCTGTGGTCGAACGAGCGGACGCGGGTGATCGCGCTGCCCTGGCGCATCGTCGCCGAGGCGCCGGAGCTGGAAGCGGCGGCGCGGCAGATCGAAACCACCCGCCACAACCTGCCGCCGGCCGGCACCGCTTTGGCCGCGGCGATCGACCATGCGGTGCAATTGCTGGCGACCATGCCCTTCGCCGCCGAGCGCCGCACGATCGACGTTTCCGGCGACGGCTGGGAGAACAAGGGCGGCAATCCCGCCAAGGCGCGCGACCGCGCGGTGGCGCAGGGCATCACCGTCAACGGCCTGCCGCTGACCCGGGGCTCGAAGCTGCTGGTGCCCTATTACCGGACGGAGGTGATCGGCGGCCCCGGCGCCTTCCTCGAGCCGGCCGAGAGCGTGCTGCAGTTTCCCGACGCGATCCTGAAGAAGCTGCTGCGCGAGATCCGGCAACCGGTGTCGTGAGGCCCCGCTCGGTGGAGTGCGCTACGCCGCCAGGTTGCCGCCCAGGCCGGCGACGAAGATGCGGCCGAGCTCGTTGGCGCCGACCTTGATCGGGTTGCCGCCGGCGGAAGGATCGGCCTCCGCCATCTTGGCGACCTCGTCCACGCGCTTGTCGTCGACGCCGATCTCCTTCAGCGTGTGCGGGATGTTGATCTCCTTGCGCAGGCGCAGCACCCAGTCGAGCACCGCCTTGAAGCCCGGATTCGGCAGGGCGAGGAAGCGGGCGAGCCGCGTCATGCGCTCGTCGATCGCCTGGCGGTTGAAGTCCAGCACATAGGGCATCACCACGGCATTGGTCAGGCCGTGATGGGTGTTGTAGAGCGCGCCCAGCGGATGGCTGATCGCATGCATGGCGCCGAGGCCCTTCTGGAAGGCGGTGGCGCCCATGCTGGCCGCCGCCATCATGTTGGCGCGGGCAACCA
>DASZYM010000335.1:0-6846 GCA_035545355.1 Dongiaceae bacterium | reverse complement strand
CAACGCGCGCGCAAACCCGGCGCCAACGAGGTGCGTCCGCCCGATCTAGAGGAGCTTTTCGCGCTGATCGCCCAGGCCCGGCAGGCGATCCTGTTCCTGGTCTTCGAGCCGGGCTATCCCAGCATCGTCGACGCGATCGCGCAGGCGCAGAAGGCCCGGCCCTCGCTGTTCGTGCGCGGCGCGGTGACGGATGCGACCGCCAGCGGCGAGTTCTTCACCGCGGTCAATGGCGGGACGACGCCGGTCAAGCGGCCGAAGAAGGGCGAGCCGCCGCTGCCCGAGGACTATCGCGTCATCCACACGCGCGGCGTCACCAAGGCGGATGCCTTCGGCCAATGGGCGGCCGAGCTCAACCAGGCCGGACATGCCGTCATCCACGATAAGATCGTGGTGATCGATCCCTTCTCGGAGAACTGCATCGTCGCGATGGGCAGCCATAATGTCGGCTACAAGGCCTCGTATAACAACGACGAGAACCTCAACATCATCAAGCGGCACCGTGCGGTGGCCGAGGCCTATGCCGCGCATTGCCTGGATGTCTATGACCATTACGCCTGGCGCTACTGGCTACAGAAGGAAAAGGCCAAGGCCTGGCATTTCCTAGCGGCCGATGACGGCTGGCAGGATTCCTATTTCACCGCCGACAACCGGCCGAAATCCGCCGAGCTGAATTTCTGGCTGAGCGCCAGCATGAAGGGCGACGCCGTGCCGGTGCCGAGCGCCTCGGCCTCGACGCGGGCGCGTCCGGCGCTGCAGCAGGCGACCGGCGGCCTGTCGCCGGCGGTCGGGCCGCATGCGGCCAAGCCCCGCGCCGGCGGCAAGAAAGCGACCAGGAAAAAGAAGTAGGCCTTCGCGGGTATACGTGCGGATGTAAAGGCCGCGGCCGCTTGCTATGACTGGGCCATGCAGGATGATTCGTCCCATGGCCTGGTCGGCTATCTCGCCCCGGAAGGCTTCGTCGCCGAGCTTCAGGAAGAGCTCGGCGCTGCCGCGCGGGAGGTGCATGGGCGCCTGATCCTCGCGGCCGGGCCGGCGCGGCCGGTCGCCTGGGCGGCGAATGTCTGGCAGGAGCCGGTCAAGCTCGAGATCGCCTCGATCGGCGATGCGGCGAAGAAGCTGCGGGCGATCCAGCGCAACTGGGCACTGTACTCGGCGGCACATCACCGCCGGGCGACGCTGATCGAAGAGCGCCTGCCGAAAGTCTCGGCCAAGCCGCTGAAATTCGGTGATGCCAAACCGACGGCGCCGCTCGGTTCATGGACCCTGCTCGATCCCAACACCGTGCTCGCATCGGCGCGATGCTCCAGTGCCTTCCCCAACGGCGAGGTGCAGTTCGTCGAGGACAAGACGGTGCCGAGCCGCGCCTATCTGAAACTCTGGGATCTCTTCACCGTGCTCGGCGTGCAGCCGGCGCCGGGGGAATTCTGCATCGATCTCGGCGCCAGCCCCGGCGGCTGGACCTGGGTGCTGCAGCGCCTGGGCGCGCGGGTGCTCAGCATCGACAAGGCGCCGCTCGATCCCACGATCGCGCGGCTGCCGAACGTGGAGCAGCGGCAGGAAAGCGCCTTCGCGCTCGATCCCGAGTCGGTGGGGCGGGTCGACTGGCTGTTCTCGGATGTAATCTGCTATCCGAAGCGCCTGCTGACGACGGCGCGCAAGTGGCTGGATGCGGGCACCGTCTCCCGCTTCGCCTGCACCATCAAGTTCCAGGGCGCCACCGATTTCGAGGCGATGCGCGACTTCGCGGCGATTCCCGGCTCGCGCCTGCTGCATCTCCATCACAACAAGCACGAGCTCACCTGGGTGAAGCTTTAGGCGGCGAAGAGGGCCCGGAGCAGGACGATCGCCGCGACGCCGACCGCGACCGTGCCGTAAAGCGGCAGGCGGAAGGCGGCCAGGATGGTGATCGCGCCGGCGATCGCCTCGGCTGGGCCGGTGGTGAGCACGGCCGGCGCGATCAGCGCGGTGAGCACCGCCGCCGGGATGGCATCGAAGGCCGCCTTGCCGCGCCCTTCCAGGCGGAAGCGATCGGCGAGGAAAGGGCCGCTGATCCGGGTGGCATAGGTGACGAGCGCCATCAGCAAGATGGCGAGCAGCGTCGTGCGGTCGAGGCCCATCATTTCTCTCCCGCGCGATGCAGCAAAGCGGCGGCCGCCGGCCCGGCCAGCGCGCCGGAGAGGACATGCCAGGGCGAGCCGATGACGCTATGCACCAGAGCCGCCGTCGCGGCGCTGGCGGCGACAATGCCGAAGGAACGCCGGCGGCCCCTGCTCAGCGCGACGATCAGGCCGATGAAGATCGCGACGAAGGCGAAGTCGGCGCCGAACCGATCGGGATCGCCGAGCGTCGGGCCGAGGCAGGCGCCGAGGAAGGACCACAGCACCCAGTTGGCCCAGAACACGACGGCCATGCCGAAATAGTAGCCGGCGCTCAACGGCCGATCGGCCGCGCGGCGCTCGGCCAGCGCCCAGTTCTCGTCGGCCATGAGGCCGAAGCCGATCAGCCGTCCGAGGATGGTGAAGCGCCGCAGCTTGGGCGCCAGCGACGCGCCCATCAGGATATGGCGCGCATTGATCAGCGCCGTGGAGACGAGCAGGGCCGCGATCGGCAGCGGATATTGCCAGAGCCCGAGCGCGGCGAACTGCGCGCCGCCGGCAAAGACCAGCGACGACATCAGCAGCACTTCGAGCGGGCTCATGCCCTGGGCGACGGCGAGCGCGCCGAACAGCAGGCCCATGGGCATGCCGGCGAGCAGAGCGGGCGCGATGTCGATGAGGGCATCGCGGAATTCCGACCGGGTCGGTGCGTGAACGAGTGTCATGGCGGCACTCTCGCCGCATCGGCACCGGCGGGTCTTGAAGGAATTCGCTACGCGTCGAGATGCGCGCGGCGATAGGCGCCGGGCGAAACGCCGAGCCGCGCCTTGAAGGCGCGGGTGAGATGCGCCTGATCGGCAAAGCCGACCGAAGCCGCCGTATCCGCCGGCGACGTCCCGCGTTTCAGCAACGCCTGTGCCCGGCGCACCCGGACATCGACCAGATAGGCATGGGGCGTCAGGCCCACCTCGGCGCGGAACACGCGGATCAGGTGATGGAGCGACAGGCGCGCGATCGCCGCGAGCTCCGAGAGATGCAGGGATTCGGCGAAGCGCGCCTCGATCGCGGCGCGGACGCGGGCGACCGGGCCGGGCTCGCGGCCGAGCGCCGCCGCTTCCACGCCGGCATGGCGGACCAGCAGAAACGCGTAGGCGCGGTGCAGCCGTTCCTCGCCGGCAAGGGCATCGGCGCCGCTCTCCAGCAGGCGATGCGCCTCGGCGAAAAGGCGCGCGCCGAGCGGGTCGTGCACCGCACCCGACTTGAAGACCGGCGGCGCGGTGACACGACGGCCGCCGAGGCCGCCGGCGATCTCCTGGACCAGCTCCAGGGACGGATAGGACATGCGATACGCATAGCCTTCGCCATGCGGCGCGCCGTCATGCACGTCGAGCGGATTGGTGAGGGCAAGCCAGCCGGGGCCGGCATAATGCCGGGCGCCGCGCGCGATCCAGGTCTCGATGCCTGCCTCGACATTGCCGATCGTATAGGTGTCATGGGTATGCAGCGGATAGGCATGGCGGCGGAAGCTCGCCGTCAGGCAATCCAGCCCGGGGAAACGCGGCGTGGCGAAGAAGCGGGCCTCGTCGCCGGCGGCGAGCTGGTCCGTCCGCAGGGCCTGTTGCTGGGTGATCGGCGCGGTCATCGCCGCAGTTTACCGGCCTTTGCATCCGGGCTCTTGAACAAAGTTGCGATGCCCCTTGCAAGCGCATGGCCTTGGAGGATAATGGCCGGGCTTCGAGCTGCTTGGACGGTGGGGGCCGTGGTCGCCTCTCGGTCTCATTCCGATAGATCATCCGATCGCACCGGCATCGCCTGTCCGGTGCGCGGCAGCTTTCTCGCGCCGATCGCCTTTCACAGCGCCGCACCCTTTGCCTCGCTGACCTCGACCGACGATCTCGGCGCCGCCTCCTACATCTCACCGCCGCCGTAAGCCGCGCCGCGCGGCACTCCCGCAATCCGTCGCCTTCCCGCAACAGGTCCGCCTTTGCGGTCATCCGCTTTCACGGCAACGCCGCTGATCTCGATTCAGGGCGAACGAACGGTTGCGGCTTTATTCAATACATGGAACGCGATTTATTGAATTGATCTACATAGTTATCGATTCATTTTTTCGTTTGACTTTAATTATGGAATTAATGTTCTACTGATCCAGGGAACGATTTCACGACGTGCCGCATGAAGATCGGATTGCTCACCGACAGCCTGCCGCATCACAGCTTCGATGCGATGCTCGCGGCTTGCGCCGAGCTCGGCATCGGATTCGTGGAGTTCGGTTGCGGGAACTGGTCGCCGGCGCCGCATCTCGATCTCGACCGGATGCTGGAAAGCGAGCCGGCGCGGCGCGAGTTCACGGCCAAGCTCGCGGCGCATGGCGTATCGATCTCGGCGCTCAATTGCTCGGGCAATCCGCTGTTCCCCGGCGCCGAAGGACAGCGGCAGCACGAGGTGACGCTGAAGACCTTCCGGCTCGCCAGGCTGCTCGGGGTCGGCCGCATCGTCATGATGTCGGGCCTGCCCGGCGGGCCGGGCGACGCCAATCCCAACTGGATCGTCACCGAATGGCCGCCGGAATGCCGGACCATCCTGAAGTACCAGTGGGACGAATGCGTCATCCCCTATTGGCGCGGGCTGGTCGATGCGGCGAAGGCCAACGGAATCGCCAGGATCTGCCTGGAGCTGCACGGCGCGCAGGCGGTCTATAACCCGCGCACCCTCACGCGACTGCGCAATGCGGTGGGCGAAACCGTCGGCGCCAATTACGACCCCAGCCATCCGCTCTGGATGGGCGCCGATCCGCTGGCCGCAATCCGGGCGCTGGGCGATGCGATCTACTACGTGCATGCCAAGGATACGCGGATCGAGCCGATCCCGTCGGCGGTCGACGGCGTGCTGGAGACGGCGCCGTCCGACCAGGTCTCGGCCCGCGGCTGGAATTACGTGACCCTGGGCTTCGGCCATGGCGAGCAATGGTGGCGCGAGTTCTGCGCGACCCTGCGCATGGTCGGCTATGACGACGTGCTGTCGATCGAGCACGAGGACTCACTGATCGACCCGCTGGAAGGGGTGCGCAAGTCGGTGGCGCTGCTGCGCGACGTAGCCTTCATTCCGGCGTGAGGGAATGGCCCCTGAGACGGCTCGGGGGAAAGCAAGAAACAACAAGCAAACGAGGAGGGTAAGATGGGAGTGCTGAATTCGTTGAAGACGACCGTGTGCGCCGCGGTGCTGGTGGGCGCGATGGCTCTGCCGGCTCTGGCCGACGATGCGATCAAGCTGGCCGTGGTGACGCATGGCCAATCGTCGGACACCTACTGGACCGTGGTGAAGAAGGGTGTGGACGACGCCGCCAAGCTGATGGGCGTCGATGTCACCTATGAGGCGCCGCAGACCACCGACATGGTGGCCGAGGCGCGCATGATCGACGCCGCGGTCGCGCAGAAGGTGCAGGGACTCGTGGTCTCGATCCCCGATGCCGACGCGCTCGACAAGTCGGTTAAGGCGGCGGTCGATGCCGGCATTCCCGTCATCGTGATCGACAGCGGCGAGGACGAGGTGCCGAAGGTCGGCGCCAAGTTCTTCGTCGGCACCACCAGCTATTTCGAGCAGGGCGCGCGGGCGGCCAAGCAGTTGATGGCCGCCGGCGTGACCAAGGGCGTCTGCGCCAATCACGAGGCCGGCAACCTGGTGAACGAATCGGCCTGCGACGGCTTCATCAAGACCTTCGGCGCCAATGGCGATCGCGTCGAGGTCAGCCTCGACCCGACCGACACGGCCGCCCGGATGAAGGCCTATCTCTCGGCGCATCCCGACGTCACCGGCATCCTGGCCTTGGGCGCGCCCTCGGCCGCGAACATCGTCGCCGGGTTGCGCTCGGCGGGCATCCTGTCGAAGTACAAGATCGGCAATTTCGACGTTTCCAGCGACACCCTGGAACCGTTGAGCAAGAACGAGATCCTGTTCTCGTTCGACTCCCAGCAATACATGATGGGCTACCTGCCGATCGTGATGCTGACTCTCAACGCCAAATACGGGCTGCTGCCGATCAACAACATCTATACCGGCCCGAACCCGGTGACCGCGAACGACGTCTCCAAGATCCAGGAGCTCAGCAAGAAGGGCATCCGCTAGGCCTCTTCACAAAGGCCGAAAGCGGTCCGAAGCTGGCTTGCCGTTCCCAAGGCGGCAAGCCAGCCCACGGGGGAGAAGATGAGCGAAGGAATGGTCACCGATCCGCCGATGCGGAAGGGCTTGGGCAGCGATGCCGCGCGCATCCAGCGCGCCCCGCTCATCGCGCGGCTGATGCGACGCCCGGAGCTGGGCGCGCTGTCCGGCGTGATCCTGATCTACATCGTATTCTACGCCACCGCCGGCAAGAGCGGGATGTTCTCGGTCGAGGGCATCGTCAACATCCTCAGCGTCTCGGCCGAGATCGGCATCATCGCCGCGGCGACCACCTTGCTGATGATCGGCGGCGAGTTCGACCTGTCGCTGGGCTCGATGATCGGCTTTGCCGGCATCGTCATCGGCCTCGGCGTCACCCAATACGGCATCCCGCTCTGGGGCTCGACCCTGATCGCGCTGGCGATCTGCGGCGGCATCGGCGCGCTGAACGGCTACCTGACGGTGAAGACCAAGCTGCCCTCCTTCATCGTCACCTTGGCCTCGATGCTGGTCCTGCGCGGCCTCGCCATCGCGGTCACGCGCTATGTCGCGGGCTATACGCAGATCTCGAAGATCACGGCGACCGATCCCG
>DASZYM010000334.1:0-3077 GCA_035545355.1 Dongiaceae bacterium | reverse complement strand
ACCGAGGGGCTGATCAACGAGGCCTATGTGAAGGAGCGCTGCGAGCCCGAGGACTTCGCCCTCTGGCGCGCCTTCGTCTCCGAGCCGCGCAACTCGCCGGAAGCGACCGAGGCGATGACCGGCGTCCCGGCGGCCGACGTGCGCGCCGCCGCGCGGCTCTATGCGACCGGCGGCAATGCGGCGATCTATTACGGCCTCGGCGTGACCGAGCACAGCCAGGGCTCGACCACCGTCATCGGCATCGCCAACCTGGCGATGGCCACCGGCAATATCGGCCGCGAGGGCGTCGGCGTGAACCCGCTGCGCGGCCAGAACAACGTGCAGGGCTCCTGCGACATGGGCTCCTTCCCGCACGAATATACCGGCTATCGCCATGTCGCGACCGATGCGGTGCGCGAGAGCTTCGAGGCGATGTGGGGCGTCAAGCTCGATGCCGAGCCGGGCCTGCGCATCCCCAACATGCTCGACGCCGCGATCGACGGCAGCTTCAAGGGCATCTACATCCAGGGCGAGGACATCGCCCAGTCCGATCCCGACATCAAGCACGTCACCGGCGGCCTCGCGGCGATGGAATGCGTCATCGTGCAGGATCTCTTCCTGAACGAGACCGCGAACTTCGCCCATGTCTTCCTGCCGGGCACCACCTTCCTGGAGAAGGACGGCACCTTCACCAATGCCGAGCGCCGCATCAACATGGTGCGCCAGGCGACCCCGCCGGTGCCGGGCTATGCCGATTGGGAAGTGACCATGCTGCTCAGCAACGCGCTGGGCTACAAGATGGACTACAAGCACCCCTCGGAGATCATGGACGAGATCGCGGCCATGACCCCGACCTTCAAGGGCGTCTCCTTCAAGAAGATCGAGGAGATGGGCTCGGTGCAGTGGCCCTGCAACGACGCGGCGCCGGACGGCACGCCGATCATGCATATCGGCAAGTTCGTGCGCGGCAAGGGCCGGTTCGTCCTCACCGAGTACATCCCGACCGACGAGAAGAGCACGGCGAAGTTCCCGCTGCTGCTCACCACCGGCCGCATCCTCTCGCAATACAATGTCGGCGCGCAGACCCGCCGCACCGGCAACATCGCCTGGCATGACGAGGACGTGCTGGAGATCCACCCGCACGACGCCGAGCAGCGCGGCATCCATGACGGCGACATCGTCTCGGTCATGAGCCGCGCCGGCGAGACCGCGCTCAAGGCGCTGATCTCCGAGCGCATGCAGCCCGGCGTGGTCTATACGACCTTCCACCACTTCGGCAGCGGCGTGAACGTGGTGACGACGGACTTTTCCGACTGGGCCACCAACTGCCCGGAATACAAGGTGACCGCGGTCCAGGTGCGGCCGACCAACCATCCGTCGGAATGGCAATTGAAATACGCCAAGCTGCGCGACGAGACCCGCCAGATCGCCGGCAAGACCGCGGCGGAGTAAGCGGGGCCGTCGTGAACCGGGCAGCCGCGACCGACTCCCTCGTCCCCACTCCCCAGCAGGGAGCGGGCGAGGGCGCGCAGCCGCCGACCGCCGATGTCGCCTACCGGCTCCTGAAGCGGGAGCCCGCCGGCGCCGAGGAACGCCACGAGCCGATCGCCGAGGAATTCCCGGTGGCGATGGTCTATAACGGCCTCAGCCATGTGGTGATGATGGCGAGCCCGACCGATCTCGAGGATTTCGCCCTCGGCTTCTCGCTGACCGAAGGCATCATCGAATCGGCAGCCGAGCTGACCGACTGCGAGATCAATCCCGCGGGCGAGGGGATCGAGGCCCGGATCGAGATCAGCTCCCGTGCCTTCTTCCGCCTGAAGGAGCGCCGCCGCGCACTGCAGGGCCGGACCGGCTGCGGCCTCTGCGGCGTCGAAAGCCTCGACCAGGCCTTGCGCGATTTGCCCAAGCTCAACTCCGAGCTCCGGGTGGCGCCGCAGGCGATCCACCGCGCGCTCGACGCCTTGCCGGCGCTGCAGAGCATCAACCGGTTGACCCGGTCGCTGCATGCCGCGGCCTATTGCACGGCCGAGGGCGAGGTGGTCGCGGTGCGCGAGGATGTCGGCCGCCACAATGCCTTCGACAAGCTGATCGGCGCGCTGTCGAAAGCGGGCGTGGACACGACCCGCGGCTTTGCCGTCATCACCAGCCGCTGCTCCTTCGAGATGGCGCAGAAGGCGATCTCCGCCGGCATCCCGGTGCTGGCCGCGGTCTCGGCGCCCACCCATCTTGCGATCAAGCTCGCGGAGAGCTACGACCTCACCCTGTTGGCGCTGGCGCGCTCCGACAGCATGAAGCTCTTCACCGGCGCGCGCCGTATTCAACTCTAGACACACGGTTTGAAAGATGAAGACCACCGGCGAGAAGCTGGTCTACATGGCCAATCAGATCCAGGACTTCTTCAAGAGCTACCCGCACGACCAGGCGGTCAAGGGCATCTCGGAGCACATCAAGAAGTTCTGGGACCCGCGGATGCTGAAGCAGATCTACGAGATCATCGAGAAGCCGGATCACGGTCTCCGGCCGGAGGCGCTCGAGGCGCTGCAGCGTCTTTCCGCGGCCGCCCAGCACAAGGCCGCCGACGTGCGGCAGGATACGGCCCCGACGGGCTGAACCACAACCGGCTCAGATCATGACCCAGATCCAGGATCTCTCCGCCCGGGACGTCGCCGACCGCATGAAGCAGGGCGCCGTCCTGATCGACGTGCGCGAGCCCGCGGAATTCGACGCCGAGCATATCGAAGGCGCCAAGCTCTTCCCGCTCTCGACCTTCGATCCCAACCGGCTCCCGAAGGACGTGCCGCTGATCTTCAATTGCGGCATCGGCAAGCGCTCCGCGATGGCGGTCGCCCGCACCCAGCAGGCCGGCTACGCCCACGACACGCACTTGGCGGGCGGCCTGGCGGCGTGGAAAGCCGCGGGATTGCCGACGGTGGTCGGGAAAAAGTAAGCGCGCTGGATCGGCCCTCGGGCCCGATCGGCTTGCCGGCCGAATACTCGGATGCCGATCCAGCGCCATCACGCGCCACGAAAGCCGCGCCCCCATGGCGGCTCAAGCCTCCACCGGCCGCCACCGCGCGCGGATCGCCTCGACCTCC
>DASZYM010000333.1:0-3077 GCA_035545355.1 Dongiaceae bacterium | reverse complement strand
CCGCCGATCTCGGTCGATCTGGTCGAGATCGGGCCGTCGACCCAATCGCCGGCCGCCGCGCGCCATGCCGATGTCCCGCAGGAGCGCGCCGAGGAAATCTCCGACCGCGCCTCCCGCGATGCCGTCCCGCCCAAGGCGCCGCAACCCGCCACCGCGCATCAAGCTGCATCCGCAACCGCGGCGAGCGCCGGGCAGAAGGCGTCGACCAAGTCGGTCCCGGTGTCGAAGACGGTCGCGCCGGCGGCGCCGAGCGATCCGCTGTCGCAACGGCTGCAACAGCTCGCGAAGCTGGCCGAGCCCAATACGAAGCTGGTGCCCGATCCCAGCACGCAATCGGGAGCCGGCCGGTCGAACGTCACCGCGAGCAACGGCACGGCGACCGGTCCCGCCGAATACGGCATCAAGGATTTCATCCGCGCCCAGGTCATGCGGCGCTGGTATGTCGCCGATCAGACGCCGGTCTCGAAAGGATGGACCGTCACCATCCATATGAAGCTCAAACGCGACGGAACGGTGACCCTGGCGGAAGTGGTCGATATGGCCCGCTACAAGACGAACCGGCAATATATCGACTTCGCCCTGAGCGCGCGCAACGCGGTGCTGCTCTCCTCGCCGCTCGCGATTCCGCCGGGCGGCTACGAATATGCCAAGGAGCTGGTGCTGGAATTCGATCCGCGCGCGGTCTTGCAGTGATCAGGGCAGAGATCGCGCGATCCGGAAGCCTGCATTGTTGGAATAGTCGAAATCGCGGCCGTCGGTGTCGACATGTCCCCGCGCCGCCGATCGCACGAAGATCGGCTCGTTGCTGACCGATCCGCCGCGAATGACATGGCGGGTGCAATCGCCGCCCGCCCAGACGCCGCCTTCGGCGGGCGCCGAGAGATAATTGTCGTGCCAGCAATCGGCGACCCATTGCCAGACATTGCCCAGCATGTCGTAAAGACCGAAGGCATTGGGGCCGAAGCTCCCGACCGGGGCCAGGAGGTTGCCGTCCCAGGGGCTGCCGCAGCCTTGGCAATTGGCATTGCCGGCGCCGATGCTTTCGCCCCACCAGCGGGCGGCGCTGGTGCCGGCGCGCGCGGCATATTCCCATTCCGCCTCGCTCGGCAATCGGTACGGGCCGGTGCGATGTCCGGCGGCGGATGGGAGGTCATGCACCTTCGCGTTCAGCCATGCGACATAGGCTTCGGCATCGTTCCAGTTGAGGCATGAGGCCGGCCATAGCGGCGGCGTCGCATTGCCGGGCGGATAGGCCAGGCCGTGGCCCGGAGAGTGCCAGCTCAAGCCGATCAAAGGCTGGCACGGCTGCGGCTGGTAGCCGGTCTGCTCGAGAAACTCCAGGAACTCGCCGACCGTCACGTCATACTTGCCGAGGGCGAAAGCCTTGACCGCGACGCGGTGCTGCGGTCCCTCCGCATCGAATCGTCCGGGCTCGGAAGACGGGCTTCCCATGACGAAGCTTCCGGCCGGGATCGCGACCATCACCGGGCAGACGCTGCATTCCTGGAACTCGCGGTCGGGATGTCCCGCGGCAGCGGCCGGCAGGATCGATGCAAGCACAAGGATGAGAGCGCTGAGCAGATGACGCATCAGAACGTTATATTATAACGTTGACCGATATCCGGGCAACGGCAAGTCAGAGCGGGACCAACTGCCAGTCGGGCGTGCGGCCGGTATGGAAGCGCCAGATCGGCTTGCGCGTCGCCCATTGCACGCCGGGCAGCGCAATGATCGACGAGGACGAGGTCCCGAAGCCGGTATTGGAGATGATGTTCATCGCATCGAAGGCATCGCCGTCCGGCGCGTGCGCGCGCGAGGCCAGCAGCTCCTCCCATTCCGACCACTCCTCCTTGTCGGGATCGGGCGCCTCGGCCGCCTGCCAGAGCGGGCGGAAATGCCGGATGCGCTTGCTGTTGGGATCGTTCGCGTCGGAGGCGGTCACCATGGTCACGCCGGGCGGGACCGGAAACGCTTCGACCTCGGCGCCGCGATTGCGCAGCCAGAAGGCCTGGGTGTTGTCGGCCAGCACCATGTTGAACGGGCGATAGGCGTTGGTGTCGAGCTCGGTCAGCATCTCCACCGCATCGGCGGCATCGGCGAAATCCAGCGCGTCGAGCACCAGCTCGCCGCGGCTGCGCTTGCCGGGCATGGGCCCCAGCGAATCCCGCCGGTTGAGAATGCCGGCGACCAGTCCCGCATCGTTGACCCCGAGCCAGGTGCCGCCCGCGAGCTCATCCTTGCCGGCCACGACGTCCGGCCGGTCGCTCCAATGTCGCGCCGGCGGCAGCCAGGGCCGATCGAGCATCTCGTCGCGATTGCTCGCCCACAGGATCGGCCAGTCATGACCCGGCCTGAACAGGATGATGACGCTGCACATAGTTCCGCTGTTTCAGGGACTTGCGACTAGGCACGCCGGTGCCCGCAGCAGGTCCTTATAGACTTGACGCCGGTCGACCGTCCAACCATTTTACCGAAGGGCTTGGGCCGCATTTGATCATGAATTTCGCGCCGGGAGAGGCATTGAGATGAGCAGTTTCGACGATCGTGAGACGTCCTTCGAGAACAAGTTCAAGCACGACAAGGAACTGGAGTTCAAGGCGACGGCCCGGCGCAACAAGCTGCTGGGCCTCTGGGCGGCCGAGCTGCTCGGCATTTCCGGCGCCGACGCCGAAGCCTATGCCAAGAGCGTCATCAAGGCCGATCTGGAGAAGCCGGGCGACCAGGACGTGGTCGAGAAGATCCTGGCCGACTTCAAGGGCCGCGGCGTCGAGATGTCGGAGCACCGCCTGAAGAAGCGGATGACCGAGCTGCTCGCCACCGCCGTCGCGCAGGTCCAGGCGGAAGCTTAGGCGCCGGTGGCGCTGGATCGTTCACTCGGTCCGCGCGGAAGCATCACGGCTGCCCTAGCGGATCGGGACGGCGATCCAGCGCATCAGCGGGAAGATCCGAAGACGCGCTGGAAGATGTCGTCGACATGCTTGAAGTGATAGCCGAGGTCGAAGCTCTCGGCGAGCGCGGCGGGCGAGATCCGGGCCGCGATCACCGGATCGTTCTTGAGCTCGGTCAGGAAATCCTTC
>DASZYM010000332.1:0-12182 GCA_035545355.1 Dongiaceae bacterium | reverse complement strand
GGTCGCCGCCGCCGAATCGACCGCGAGCTTCTCCGACGGCACCGACCAGCTCCTGCCGGTGCTGAAGCCCGGCACCGAGCTGCAGCTCACCAGCGCCGGCACGCCCGACGCGCAGGCGGTCGAGCCGGTCTGGCGTTCCGGCGCTCCCACCAGCTACGGGGTGCAGGTCGGCGCCTATTCGCAATATGCGCCGGCGCAGAATGCGGCTTTGCGGGCGACGCGGGCGATGCCCGGCATCTTCTCCGAGGCCCGGATCGTGGTCGATGAGAGCAACTCGCTCTACCGCGCCCGCCTGATGGGCCTCAGCAAGGCCGATGCCGAACAGGCCTGCGCCAAGCTGCACGCCCAGCAATCCGACTGCATGGTGCTGTCCACCACCGACGGCCTCGCCAAGGCCAACTGAGCCGGCGCCCGCGGGCCGGCCGCAGGAAAGCTCGCCGGGCCGTGAAGAACTGCTCGGCCGGCGGCACCGGCAACGCGGCTATTGTTCTCCCCGGCTCATCGAAGGCATCCTGGCTCGGCCGGGGTCTTGTCTCCTCCTCCTGATGCCGCGCCCGACCGCCTCCCGGTCGGGTTCTTCAGTCCGGCGGGATCCCGGCAGACTTGCCTGCGCGACTGAGCACGAAGCGTGTCATCCAAAAGGAGTTTGCCATGTCAGAACATGCTGCCTTCCGGAGCCGCGGCGTCACGCGGCGCTCGGTCCTGGGCGCGGCGCCCGTACTCGCCGCTTTGGCCGCCGGCCTCGGCCGTCCGCGCCGCGCCAGCGCCGCCGGCCAGCTCAACATCTATAGCTGGCCCGACTACTTCTCGACCGACGACCTCGCCGCCTATGCGAAGAAGACCGGCGTCACGCCGAACATCGCGACCTACGATTCCAACGACACGATGTTCGCCAAGCTGAACAGCCCGGCCGGCGCCGGCTTCGACATCGTCATCCCCTCGTCGGAATGGATCCAGCAGCTCGCCCAGAAGGGCCTGCTGGAGGAGATCGACCATTCGAAGCTGAACCTCGGCGCGCTGGACCAGCATCTGCTCAACCGCGACTACGATCCCGGCAACAAATATTCGCTGCCCAAGGATTGGGGCCTGCTGGGCGTGGTCTACGACCCGGAAGCGGTCGGCGGCGAGATCGCGACCTGGGACGACTTCTTCCGTGCCGGCGAAAAGCCCGGCGTCTCCGGCAAGGTCCGTCTCTCGACGTCGGGCTGGGAAACGATCGGGCCGGCCCTCTGGCTCGAAGGCAAGGATTGGAACAAGGCGACCGAGGCGGATATCCGCTCGGCCGGCGAAAGGCTGAAGACGTTCGCGAAGAACGTGAAGACCTTCACCGGGCCGGATGCCAGCGCCGTCGCCAACGGCGCGATCGTGATGGCGCAGACCAACCAGGGCAAGGCACGCACGATCATCGGCCTCAACCCGAAGCTCAAATGGGCGGTGCCCGGGCCTTGGAGCGAGCTCTGGGTCGACAACTACGCGATCGTGAAGGGCGCGCCGGATCTCGACCAGGCCTATGACTTCCTCGGCTACCAGCTCCAGCCCGACGTGCAGCTCGCCGAGACGCAGTATATCGGCTTCCCGGCGGCGCTCGCCGGGCTGAAGGACAAGCTGCCGGCGGATACCAAGAACGCCGACCTGATCTTCGGCGGCAGCAATGTCGATTTCTCCAAGCTCACCTCCTTCGTGGTGAACCCGGACACGATCGGCGTCTATACCCAGGTGCAAAGCGAGATCCAGGCCGCTGCCGGCTGACACACGGAGGCGCGCGGCACTTGGCCAGCGTGGCGAATCCCCGCGCCGCCGGAGGCAACCGAGCCTCCGGCGGCGCCGGTTTCTGGCGGCCGCTGGCGCGCCACGGATCCGACCATGCCCTCGCCGCCGTGCCGACGGTATGGCTCGCGGTCTTCTTCCTCGGCCCGCTCGGCTTCACCGTCGTCTTCTCCTTCGGGCATTCGACCTTCGGCAGCGTCACGCTCGGCTTCACCTGGGCGAATTACGCGACGGCGCTTTCCGGTTTCTACGGCGCGACCTTTCTGCGCACGCTGGTCTTCGCGGTCACGGCGTCCGGCCTCTGCCTCCTGGTCGCCTTCCCGGTCGGCTATTTCATCGCGCGCCACACGACCAAGCGTCGGGTGCTGGCGATCACCCTCATCCTGATCCCCTATTTCTCCAGCTTCCTGATCCGGATCATGTCGCTCTACATGCTGCTGTCGCGGGGCGGCTTCGCCGAGATCGTGATCAACGCACTCGGCCTGCACAGCGGGCCGCTGGACGTGCTGGACAGCCAGACCGCGGTCTTCATCGGCATGGTCTATGCCTACCTGCCGATCGCGGTGGTGCCGCTCTTCGTGGTGCTCGACCGCATCCCCGAGCCGCTGATCGAGGCCAGCCGCGACCTCGGCGCCTCGCGCTGGGAGGCGTTCTGGCTGGTGACCTGGCCGTTGAGCCGGCCGGGCATCGCGACGGCCGCGCTGCTGACCGCCGTGCCGATGCTGGGCGAGCTGGTGATCCCGCGTCTGCTCGGCGGCAGCCGCGGCGTGCTGATGGGCCAGGCGATCTCGCAGCAATACCTGCAATCGCAGAACTATCCTCTCGGCTCGGCGATGGCGGTGCTGGTGCTGATCGCCGTCGCCATCGTGGTCGGCACGCTGGCCTGGATCACCAAGGGGTTCCAGGAGGTGGGGCGATGAGCCGCGGCACGATCGCGGCGATGACCGACCGCCAGCAGATCCGCGTGACGCGCGGATTGCTCGGCGCCTGGTACATTGCGGCGATCGTGTTCCTGTTCGCGCCCCTGGTCGCGGCGGTCGTCTATTCCTTCAACCTCGGCATGGTGAACAAGGAAACCGCGACCCTCACCGGCTGGACCTTGCAATGGTATCCGGCGGCCTGGGCCGACCTCTCGCTGCGGCGCGCGGTGGTGACCAGCCTCGAAGTCTCGGTCTGGTCGGCGCTGATCTCGACCGCGATCGGCTCGATCCTCGGCTACGCGATGGTGCGACATCCCTATCCGAAAGCCCGGCGCTTCCTGACCGGCCTCACCTATATGCTGCTGATCGTGCCGGAATCGGTGATCGGCGTGTCGTTGCTGCTGTTCTACGCCGTGACGCATGTCCCGTTCAGCATGGCCACTCTGGTCGCCGGCATCACGCCGATGGCGATCGCGGTCGTCGCCCTGGTGGTGCGCGCCCGCGTCCTCACCCTCGACCGCACGATCGAGGAGGTCGCCGCCGATCTGGGCGCCACGCGGCTGCAATCCTTGTGGTTGGTGGTGCTGCCCCAGGCCTTGCCGGCGGTCGCGGTCGGCGGCGTGATGGCCTACACCTTCTCCTTCGACAACCTCGTCATCTCCACCTTCCTCACCACGCCGCAGATCAATACCTTTCCGGTCTATCTCTACGGCGCGCTGCAATACGGGCCGTCGCCGGCGATCTATGCCGCGGCTTCCGTCGTCTTCCTCTTCACCCTGCTGCTGCTCGGGCTGGCCGCCGCGATCTACCAGCTCACCCGCCGGCCACGCCTTCCGGCCGCCGGCTGAAGCTTGCCCGGCGGAGCGCCGCCGCTATAGTCTGCGGAACCTAACGCCCCTCCCCGTCGCCCATCCGGAGCATTTCCATGCCCTATCTCGCCGCTGCCGACCGCTATTCGCGCCTGCCCTATCGCCGCTGCGGCCGCAGCGGGCTCGATCTGCCGGCGATCTCGCTGGGTCTCTGGCAGAATTTCGGCGGCGTCGATTCCGCCGAGACCGGCCGGCAGATCATCCTGAAGGCCTTCGACCGCGGCGTGACCCATTTCGACCTCGCGAACAACTATGGGCCGCCGCCGGGCTCGGCAGAATCCCTGTTCGGCGAGATCGTCAACGACGATCTCAAGCCCTATCGCGACGAGATCGTCGTCTCGACCAAGGCCGGCTATCGCATGTGGGATGGGCCTTATGGCGAATGGGGCTCGCGGAAATACGTTCTGGCCAGCCTCGACCAGAGCCTGCGTCGCATGAAGCTGGACTACGTCGATATCTTCTACAGCCACCGGGTCGATCCCGCGACGCCGCTGGAAGAGACCGTCGGCGCGCTGGAGACCGCGGTGAAATCCGGCAAGGCGCTCTATGTCGGCATCTCGTCTTATTCGCCCGAGGCGACGCGGGAGGCGCACAAGATGCTGAAGGAGCGCGGCATCCGCACCCTGATCCACCAGCCCTCCTATTCCATGCTGAACCGCTGGGTCGAGAACGGGTTGCTGAAGACCCTGGAGGAGCTCGGCATCGGCTGCATTCCGTTCTCGCCTCTGGCCCAGGGCTTCCTCACCGACAAATATCTCGACGGCAAGCCGGCCGATGCCCGTGCCGCCAAGGAAGGCTCCTTCACCGGCAGCATGATCACGCCGCAGAACCTGGAGCGGGTCCGCGCGCTCCATGCCATCGCCAAGAAGCGCGGCCAGAGCCTGGCGCAGATGGCGATCGCCTGGGTGCTGCGTAATCCGCAGGTCACCTCGGCGCTGATCGGCGCCCGCACCGTGGCGCAGCTCGAGAACTCGCTCGATGCGCTGAAAAACCTGAATTTCTCCAAGGAAGAGCTGGCAGAGATCGACAAGCACGCCCAGGACGACCGCGGCATCGATCTCTGGAAGACATCGTCGAGCTCGAAGGTGATGCTGGACTAGCGCGCCGCTATTTCGTCCGGGCGGTCGGTTTCGGCTCGCCGAGCCGGCCGTTCCTGGACCTTTCGCGAGCGCCGCGCGCCTCGCGGAGGTTCTCCGCCAACGCGTTCTGGCGCGCGCAATCCTCGATGCCGAGATTGATCGTCGCCGGAACCGGCTTCCCGGCGCTCTGCATCCCGCGGAACCGTGCCCAGACCGCGCGCCGCTTGCGCACCTGGTGCGGCTGGAAGAGGTCGAAATCGCGGAACGTCGCCGGGCTCGTGATCGTGAGTTTCCCCGCCTCGACCGCCGCCTCGTAGAGCTCCAGCCCGCGCGCGGTGCGGACGAGGATTCCGTTGTAGCCGTCATCCTCGCCGGTCGGACCGCCGCCCTCCCACACGTCGGACGCGACGATGTCGGCGGCGAGACCGATCGCGTCGGCGCAGAGTTTACAGCGGGGCTGGATCATCCATTTCGCTTCGTCTTCCCATAGTTGCTGGTAGGTCAGCGCGAAGCTGCGGCCGTCCTGCGTCTCGACTTGCGTCAGCCCGGGATTGCCGTAGCCGCGATAGCGGAAGAGCCGCAGCTCCTCTTCCCGGAGTCCGAAATCCGACAGGACCTCCTCGGACTTCGTCAGGTCGGACGCTCCGCCGCACAGGAAGGTCAGCGCATACCGCATGTATTCATCGACCCGTGGATCGATCTCGGCGAGATTCCGCACGGCGGTGATGTCGCAAGGCTTGGCGATCAGCGCGAAGGGTTCCCGGCGGTCGAGAACCTCGCAAAAATCCACCAGCGGCGCTCCCGGCCCGTAGCGCGATCCGGCGCCTTCAAGAACCGAGACGGAATCGAAGCTCAGCTTGCTGTCGGTCCGCATCGGGGCCGATGGGGAGGCGCCGACATGGAGAACGAAACCGACCCGGCCGCTCTCGATCAGGAACTGACCCAGCGCCGACAGCACGCCGCCGGTAGAGCCACGGTGGCGGACCTCGGGATCGCCGGCATGCCCGATGCTGAGGCGCCGTGCCATGCCCCAGACGGTGTCGTGGGCGACGCCGTCTTGCCGGTGACCCGGGGCCGGCGCCGCGATCCGGGTGCCGGGACAGATCGCGTTGATGCGGGCGGTCGCTTCGGCGCTCAGCGGGTGGGGCGCGACCGGACGCTCTCGCCCTTCCGGGGTCATGACCAGATCGACCCGCTCGGGCCGGGCGACCGATTTGCAGAGCCCGCACCCGATGCAGAGGCCGTTCTCGACGATGTCATTCAGGGAAAGCGGAGCGGCAGGCGCAGGCGACATGATCGATCTCTGGAGAATCCCGACTATACCGACGGCTTGGGCTTGGGCTTGCGCTTCAGCCGGGCGGCGATGCCGCGCACCGCGACGTAGAAGACCGGCGTGAAGATCAGGCCGAAGACGGTGACGCCCAGCATGCCGAAGAAGACGGCGGTGCCGAGCGCCTGGCGCATCTCGGCGCCGGCGCCGACCGCGATCGCCAGCGGCACCACGCCCAGGATGAAGGCGAAGGAGGTCATCAGGATCGGCCGCAGCCGGGTCGAGGCGGCGCTGACCGCGGCATGGAAGCGGTCGGCGCCGCCCTCTTCCGCCTGCTTGGCGAATTCCACGATCAGGATCGCGTTCTTCGCCGCGAGCCCGATCAGCACCACGAACCCGACCTGCGCCAGGATATTGACGTCGATGCCGCGCAGCAGCAATCCGCTGACCGCCGCCAGCAGGCACATCGGCACGATCAGCACCACCGAGAGCGGCAGCGACCAGCTTTCGTACTGCGCCGCCAGCACCAGGAACACGAAGACCACTGAGGCGCCGAACACCAGCAGGCCGGTATTCCCCGCGAGCTTCTGCTGATAGGCGAGCTCGGTCCATTCATAGCCGAAGCCGTCCGGCAGGCGCTGCGCCGCCAGCTCCTCCATCTTCGCCAGGCCGTAGCCGGCGGAATAGCCGGGCGCCGTGTTCCCCTGCAGCTCCGCTGCCGGATAGAGGTTGTAGCGCGGCACGCGATAGGGGCCGGTGATGTCGCGGAAGGCGGTGACCGAGCCCAACGGCACCATCTCGCCGAGATTGTTCCGGGTCTTGAGGTTGGCGATGTCGTGCAGGTTCTGCCGGAAGCTGCCATCGGCCTGCGCCGTCACCCGATAGGTGCGGCCGAGATAGTTGAACTCGTTGACGAAGGACGAGCCGACATAGACCTCCAGGGTCTCGAACACCTGGTCGGCGGAAACGCCGAGCATCTCCGCCTTGGAACGGTCGATATCGGCATAGACCTTGGGCGTCCGCGTGTTGAACAGCGAGAACACGCCGGTCAGCCCCGGCGTCTGGTTGGCGGCGCCCGCGAGATCCTGGACTGCGGCGTCGAGCGCCGCGAGCCCGCGGCCGCGGCGGTCCTGGATCATCAGCTTGAAGCCGCCGGCATTGCCGATGCCGCTCACCGGCGGCGGCGGGATGACGATGCTGAACGCACCTTGGATCGCGCCCAGGCGCTGCCTGAGATCGGCGAGGATATGGTCGGCGCTCAATCCCTTTGCCGCCCGCTCGCGAAACGGCGCGAGCGCCGCGAAGATCGCGCCGGCATTCGGCGCATTGGTGAAGGTCGCGGCGTCGAAACCCGAGAAGGGCACGGCATGGATGACGCCGGGCGTCTTCAGGATGATCCCGGTCGCCTGGCGCACGATCGCATCGGTGCGGTTCAGCGACGAGCCCGGCGGAAGCTGCAGGACGGTGATGAGATAGCCCTGGTCCTGCTGCGGGATGAAGCCGGTGGGTGCCCGGGAGAACTGCCAGCCGGTCAGCGCGATGAGGCCGGCATAGACCACGAGGACCAGCACGGCGAGGCGCACCAGCCGCCGGGTCATCGCGCCGTAGCCGACCGACAGCCGGTCGAACACGAAGTTGAAGCCGCCGAAGAATCCGTGCACCAGCCGAACCGGCAGCGAGGGACGGGCCGGATGCGCATCATGCGGCTTGAACAGCAGGGCGCAGAGCGCCGGGCTCAGGGTCAGGGACACGAAGCAGGAAATCGCCGTCGCCGCGGCGATGGTCACGGCGAACTGGCGGAAGAACTGGCCGGAAATGCCGCTGATGAAGGCGGCCGGGACGAAGACCGCGATCAGGGTCAGCGCGATCGCGATCAGCGCCCCGCCCACCTCGTCCATGGTGCGCCGGGTCGCGTCGCGCGGCGAGAGGCCGAGGCGCAGGTTGCGCTCGACGTTCTCCACCACCACGATCGCATCATCGACCACGATGCCGACCGCCAGCACCAGGCCGAACAGCGACAGGTTGTTGAGCGAGTAGCCCATCGCCGCCAGCAGGATGAAGGTGCCTATCAGCGAGACCGGGATGGCGACGATCGGGATGATCGAGGCCCGCCAGGTCTGCAGGAACAGGATGACGACGACGACGACCAGCCCGACCGCCTCGAAGATGGTCTTGATCACCTCGTTGACGGATTCGGCGATGAACTCGGTCGGGTTGTAGACCACGTCGTAGCGCAGGCCCGGCGGGAAGCTCTTCGAGAGTTCCTGCATCGTCTGCAGGATCTGCTCGGCGGTGGCCAGCGCATTCGAGCCGGGGCGCTGGAACAGCAGCAGCGGCACGGCGGGCCGCTCGTCGAGATAGCCGTTGGCGCTGTAATCCTGGGCGCCGATCTCGACGCGGGCAACGTCGCGCAGCCGCGTGACGCGGCCGCCGGGATCGGACTTCACCACGATGTTGTTGAACTGCCGCGGATCGTCGAGCCGGCCCAGGGTCTCGATGCTGAGCTGGAAGGCGCCCGGTGTCGGCACCGGCGGCTGGTTGAGGCTGCCGGCCGCGACCTGGACGTTCTGCGCCCGGAGCGCCGTCACGATATCGCCGGCGGTCAGGTCGCGGGCCGCGATCTTCTCCGGATCGAGCCAGATGCGCATCGAGTAGTCGCGGGCGCCGAACACCCGCACGTCGCCCACGCCGCCCAGCCTGGCCAGCACGTCCTTGATCTGCAGGGTGGCGTAGTTCGACATGTAGAGCTGGTCGCGCGATCCGTCCGGCGAGCTCAGATGGATCACCATCATCAGGTCCGGCGAGTTCTTGTTCACCGTGATGCCGATCTGGCGCACCTCGTCGGGCAGGCGCGGCTCGGCGACCGAGACGCGGTTCTGCACCAGCACCTGCGCGGTATCGAGGTTGGTGCCGAGCGCGAAGGTGACCGTGATGACCAGGTTGCCGTCGCCGGTCGCCTGCGACGACATGTAAAGCATGTTCTCGACGCCGTTGACCTCCTGCTCGATCGGCGTCGCCACGGTGTTGGACACGACCTCGGCGGAGGCGCCGGGATAGCTGGCGCGGATCTCGATGGTCGGGGGCGCGATCTCCGGATACTGCGCGACCGGCAGCGTGAAATAGGCGGCGCCGCCGACCAGGACGATGAAGACGGCCAGCACCGTGGCGAAGATCGGCCGGTCGATGAAGAAGTGAGAGAACCGCACCGGCTATTCCCCCACCTTCATTGTCCCGGCTGGAGCTCGATCTTGCCGGGCTGCGGCACGACCTTCGCTCCGGGCCGCGCGCGCAGCAGCCCGTCGATGATGACGGTCTCGTCGCCGGTCAGCCCGGATCGAACGATCCGCAAGCCCTGATAGGACGGGCCCGGCCGGATCGGCTTGGGCACCACGGTGCCGTCGGGCGCCACGGTCATCACGATCTTCTGCGACTGGTCGGAAACGATCGCCGCATCCGGAATGAGGATCGCGTCGTGCGGCTCGGAGCCGGGGATGCGGATCCGGCCGAACTGGCCCGGCGTGATCAGGAGGTCGGGATTGGGGAAGACCGCGCGAGCCCGGATGGTGCCTGCCGTGCGATCGACCTCATTGTTGACGAAGTCGAGCTTGCCCTTGAGCGTCCACTCGGTCTCGTCGCTGAGATGCCCCTCGACCGGGATATCGGCGTCGCGCTTCGACAGCATCTTGCCCTCGGCGGCGCGGCGCTGGTAAGCGAGGAAGTCCGCCTCGCTCATGTCGAAGACCAGCCGGATCGGGTCGAGCGAGACGATCGTGGTCAGCAAGGTCGTGTTGCCGGTATCGCCGCCGTCGATCAGGTTGCCGATGCTCACCTGATGCGCGCCGATCCGTCCGGAGATCGGCGCCATGATATGGGTGAAGTCGAGATTGAGCTGTGCCGAATTGATCGCCGCCTGCGCCACCTGCGCATCGGCCGCGGAGCTCAGCAGCTCCTGCTGGCGCTGGTCGAGGGTGCTCTGCGGCGTGAAATCGCTCTGCTTCAGCTTCTGGGCGCGCTCGAGCTGCTGCTTGGCCAGGGTCAGCCGTGCATTGGCGGAGTTGAGCGCCGATTGCGCCGAGTTCAGCGTGATCTGGAACGGCCGCGGATCGATGACGAAGAGCAGGTCGCCCTTGTTCACCATCTGGCCGTCCTGGAAGCCGATCGTGTCCAGATAGCCGCTGACCCTCGCCCGGATCTCGACGGAATCCACCGCCTCGAACTGGCCGGTGAACTCGTCCCACTCAGTCACCTGGGTCTTCAGCGGCTTGCTGACGGTGACCGGCAAAGCCGGCGGCGGCGCAGCCGCGGCCTCGGGCGCCGGCACCGCGGCGGGGCGGTGGAAATACCAATGGCCGCCGCCGAAGACGACGATGCCGATCGCCAGGCAGAGCAGGATCCAGCGCGCGCTGCCGCCGCTCTGTGGCGTTGGACGTTGCGGAGGCGGGGCTGGCGGCATCGGGGGAGCACCGGCTCCCGTGCTGCCGATCGTGGAGTCATCGTCCGTCATGCTTCACCTGCGTTCCGTGGACGACCGCCGCGCCATGATCTTGGCAGGCCGGAAATTACAGTTCCAGCATTCTTTGGCCGTAGCTTGTACGGAACGATCATTCCCGCGCGCGCCACGGGGTCTTCGCCCGCGCACCCGCGACATTTCGTGGACCCATGCGCCTTCAGGACCGCAAGCCCTCGACAGAGCGACTTCGTCCCGTCCATCCTGGCGATCCAAAGCACAGGTTCAAGGAGTCGACATGACCGCAGCGGCTGAATCCGAGACCAGAGGAATGAAGGTGGCCGTCATCGGCCTCGGCTCCATGGGATTCGGCATGGCACAGTCCCTGGCCCGCAAGGGATTCGACGTCGCCGGCGCCGATGTCAATGCGGAAGCCGTGACGCGCTTCGCCGCGCATGGCCGTGGTGCCGCCAGCCCGAGCGCCGCGGCGGCCGGCGCCGCCATCCTGGTCACCGTGGTGGTGAATGCGGCGCAGACCCGCGCGGTGCTGTTCGGGCAGGACGGTGCGGCGGCGGTCCTGCCGGCGGGGTCCGTCATCATCTCCTCGGCGACGATGAGTCCCAAAGACGCGGAAGCGCTGGCGGCCGAGGCGGGAGCGCGCGGTCTGCTCTATCTCGACGCGCCGATCAGCGGCGGTGCCGCGCGGGCGGCCGAAGGCGCGCTGACCGTGCTCGCTTCCGGCAGCGACGCGGCTTTCGCCAAGGCGCAGCCTGCCTTGGACGCGATGGCGGCCAAGCTCTACCGCCTCGGCGACAAGCCCGGCATCGGCGCCGCTTTCAAGATGGTGAACCAGCTCCTGGCCGGCGTGCATATCGCCGCCGCCAGCGAGGCGATCGTCTTCGCGAAAAGGCTCGGCCTCGACATCGGCAAGGTCTACGAGGTGATCACCGCCTCGGCCGGCAATTCCTGGATGTTCGAGAATCGCATGCCGCATGTGCTCGACGGCGATTACGCGCCCCGCAGCGCGGTGGACATCTTCACCAAGGATCTCGGCATCGTCACCGACATGTCGCGCGACAACAAATTCCCGACCCCGATCGCCGGCCAGGCGCTGCAGCTCTTCCTGATGACGGCCGCCGCCGGCATGGGCCGCGACGACGATGCCTCGGTGGCACGGCTCTACGCGCAGATCGCCGGATTGGAGTTGCCGAAGAAACGCTAATTCAAGCGTCATGCCCGGGCCTGACCCAGGCATCTCGTTCCAATTGGAGTGAGATCGCCGGATCAAGTCCGGCGATGACGCGTTTGGGTTCAGCCGACCACGGCCTCGGCTTCGATCTCGACGTCGTAATCGCCGACCAGCTTCGCCTCGACCAGGGTGTTGGCCGGGCGGATGTCGCCGAAATAGCGGCCATGCACCCGCGCCACCGGCTCCCATTGTGTCACGTCGCGCAGCAAGACGCGGGTGCGCACCACGTCTTCGAGGCTGCCGCCGAGCGCCGAGAGGCTGGCGGCGATCTTGTCCAGGATATAGACGGTCTGGCCGCGCAGATCGCCTTTGCAGACGACCTCGCCGCCGCCGTGGGTCGCCGTCGTGCCGCTGACCAGGATGCGGTCATGAGTCCGCACCGCGCGGCTGTAGCCGGCGACGGATTCCCAGACGCTGCCGGTATCGACGCGCTTGCGATGCGGCCGCCCCGGCACCGGCACGGCATCGAACGCCTTGGGCAGCGCGTCCAGGTGATGGCTGAGATCGCCCGAGGCGGTGAGGTAGGGCGGCTTGCGATATTCCTGGCCGCAATCGCCGGGGATGCGGATGGTCTCCTCCAG
>DASZYM010000331.1:0-1566 GCA_035545355.1 Dongiaceae bacterium | reverse complement strand
GCTCGCGCGCCTGGTGCCGGCGCTCCAGTTGCTGCTTGCGCAGGCGGTAAGCGAGCAGGCCGAGCGCGGTGAGCGCATACACCGCATACGCCCAGGGCGATGCCCAGGGGGCGGGACTCTTCTCCAGGGTGATCTTCAACGGCCCGCTCCAGACGCCGTCGGAGTTGGCGCCGCGGACCTCGAGCACGTGCTCTCCCGAGGGCAGGTTGGTGAGCGTGATGCGGTGCTGCGTGCCGAGATCGATCCACCGGTCCGTCAGCCCCGCCATGCGGTAGGCGATGCGATTGTGCCTGGGCGAGGTGAAGTCGAGCACGCTGGCATCGAGCGAGACGATGTTGTCGCGGTAGCCGAGCCGGATGCGGCGGCGCAGCGAATACGGTGTCGGTCCCGGCGCGGGCACACCGAGGATCTCGACACCGGTCAGTGCGAGGCGCGGCGGTCGTGAGCGCTCCGTGAGGCGCGCAGGGTCGAAGATGTTGAAGCCGCCCGGGCCGCCGAAGCAGAGCCGGCCGTCGCGCAGCCGATAGTAGGCTCCCGTGGTGAACTCCTCCCCCATGGTTCCGTCCTCCATGTGGAAGGTCTTGACGGCGCCGCTGTCAGGATCGAGACGCATGAGGCCGGCATTGCCGCTCATCCAGACATCGCCGCCGGCATCGACCAGCACCCCGTAGATCGTGTCGCTCGACAGCCCTTTGCCGAGGGAGAGCGTTCGAAAACCGATCGCCTGCGGCGGCGAAGCGGCATCCGCGACCGCGATGCCGCCGCCATTCGTGCCGATCCAGACCCGATCCTGCGAGTCAACGGCGAGCGCGTAGACGGTATTGGAAGGCAGACTGTCAGAATCGCGCGGATCGTGGCGAAAGACTCTGATCACCGTGCCGTCCGGCCGGGCGAGATCGAGGCCGCCGCCATCCGTACCGATCCACAGATCGCCCCGCGAATCCTCCGCGAAGGCATTGACACTGGCGGCGCTGATGGCGCCCGGCGCCGTGCCATGGGGCAGCTGGCGCACCAATCCCGTCGCCGGATCGATAACGTTCACCCCGCCGCCGTAGGTGCCGACCCAGATCTGGCCGTTGCGGGCCTCGAAGATGGTGATGATTCCGGCGGCGCTCAGCGCATGCGCGTCGCCGGGCTTCACGGGAACCCACCGGAGCGCGCCATGGCGATCCAGCGTGGCGATGCCCTTGTTCATGGTGCCGATCCAGAGTACGCCCCGGCGGTCTTCGCGCAGTGACATCACCCGGCCGTTGTCCATGCTCACGGGGCGGCCGATGATGGCTCGCAGATCCTTCTTCCGGCCGGTGTCCGGATCGTACTGGACCAACCCGCCGCCCAGCGACGCCATCCAGACCCGATCGCCGGGCGCATCGGCGAAGGCGGTGACGAACTGGCTGCCGAGCCAATCCGGCCGGCGGGCACCGAGCCCGGCGCTGCGCGGGTCCCAACGGTCGACGCCGCGGGTGCTCGTTCCGATCCATACCAGGCCCGATCCGTCCTGATAAAGAGAGGTGATGGAAGAATCGCCCAGGGAATCCGGATCGGTTCGCTCGTGCCGATAATGGG
>DASZYM010000330.1:0-5752 GCA_035545355.1 Dongiaceae bacterium | reverse complement strand
GGAAGCGATGCTCGATGCCGGTCGGCGGCGTCGCCGTCGTCATGTGCTGCGCGCCTCGAAATCGATCCTGGGATCGATCAGCATGTAGGTGATGTCGCCGATGAGCTGGACCAGCAGGCCGATCAGGCCGAAGGCGTAGAGCGTCGCGAACACCACCTGGTAGTCGCGGTTGATCGCCGCCTCGTAGCCGAGCAGGCCCAGGCCGTCCAGCGAGAAGATGATCTCGGTCAGCAGCGCGCCGGTGAAGATGATGCCGATGAAGGAGGCGGGGATGCCGGAGATCACGATCAGCATCGCGTTGCGGAAGACATGGCCGTAGAGCACGCGCTGCTCGGTCAGCCCCTTGGCGCGCGCCGTCGTCACGTATTGCTGGTTGATCTGCTCCAGGAACGAGTTCTTGGTGAGCATGGTCAGGCTGGCGAAGCTGCCGATGGTGAGCGAGGTCAGCGGCAGCGCCATGTGCCAGAGATAGTCGCCGATCTTGCCCCAGAAGGAGAGCTGGTCCCAGTCGTCCGAAGTGAGGCCGCGCAGCGGGAACCAGTGGAAATAGCTGCTGCCGGCGAACAGCACGATCAGCAGGATCGCGAACAGGAAGCTCGGCACGGCGGTGCCGGCGATGATCACCGAGCTGGTCCAGACGTCGAAATTCGATCCGTCGCGCACCGCCTTGGCGATGCCGAGCGGGATGCAGACCAGGTAGGTGAAGAGCGTGGTCCAGAGCCCGAGTGAGATCGAGACCGGCAGCTTCTCGATGATGAGATCGACCACCGGCCGGCCGCTGGTATAGGAGTTCCCGAAATCGAACAGGATGAAGCTCTTCATCATCAGCAGGAAGCGTTCGGGCAGCGGCTTGTCGAAGCCGTACATATGCTCGAGCTTCTTGATGAATTGCGGATCGAGGCCCTGCGCGCCGCGATAGATCTTGCCGCCGGCGCCGGTGACGCTCTGGGTCGTCTGGTTCCGCGAGGAGAGGTTCTCGCTGCCGCCGCCGGAGACCTGCTCGGTCGCCGAGACGCCGGTGCCCTTGATCTTCTGGATCATCTGCTCGACCGGCCCGCCGGGTGCCGCCTGGATGATCAGGAAGTTGATGACCATGATCCCGAACAAGGTCGGGATCATCAGCAGCAGGCGTCGGACGATGTAAGCGAGCATCTAGCGGGCGCGGCCGAATGCTGAGGTCACTTCTTGCCCCGGCCGCGGCGGCCGAGCGCGAAAGCGGCGATGGCGAGCACGATGCCGCCGATGATGTAGGGGATCGGCGTGCTGCCGCGATCGGCGGGCGCCGTAATCGGCTCAGCCGGAGCCGGCGTCGCGGGCTGCGCCGGTGCTGGAGCGGCCGGTGCCTGGGCGGCCGGCGCCTGCGTGGCCTGGGTGTTGCCGGTCGCCTGGCTGTTGGCGGTCGCCTGCGCCGCCGCGGCCTGCTGCTGCGGCTGAACGGTGGCGGCCTTGTTCGGATCGTACCACCAGGTGTCGAGCGTCAGGCCGTAGGGCGGCATCGTCTGCGGATGCGCGTATTTGTTCCAATAGGCGATGCGGTCGAAGGGCGCGTTCCAATGCGGGATGTAGTAGTAGCCCCATTGCAGCACGCGATCGAGCGCGCGGGTCGAGGCGACCAGGTCGTCGCGGTCCTTGGCGGCGATGATCTTCTCCACCAGCGCATCGACCACCGGATCCTTGATGCCGGCGAGATTGCTGCCGCCCTGGGTGTCGGCGCTCTTCGAGCCCCATTGGTCGCGCTGCTCGTTGCCGGGCGACAGCGACTGCGAGACCAGGTTGACGGTCATGTCGTAGTCGAACTGGTCCATGCGCTTCTGGTACTGCGCCGGATCGATGGTGCGGATATGCGCCTTCACGCCGATCTGCGCCAGGTTCTGGATGAAGGGCTGGCTGACCCGCTCGAACAGCGGATCGTCGAGCAGGATCTCGAAATCGAGGGTCTGGCCGTTCTTGGTGCGCACGCCGTTCTCGATCTTCCAGCCGTCATCGTCGAGGATCTTGCTGGCGGTCTCCAGATTGGCGCGGTCGTCGCCGGACCCGTCGCTCTTGGGCGGGTTGTATTCGGTGGTGAAGACCTCGTCGGGGATCTTGCCCTTGTAGGGGTCGAGGATCTTCAGCTCCTCCGGTGAGGGCAGGCCGGTTGCGCCGAGCTCCGACGGGCCGAAATAGCTGCGGATGCGCACATACTGGCCGAAGAACAGCGTCCGGTTGCTCCATTCGAAATCGAAGGCGTATTGCAGGGCGCGGCGGACCTCGCGGTCGGCGAAGATCGGCCGGCGCAGGTTGAAGACATAGCCCTGCATCAGGTTCCGGCCTTCGGTCGGAATCTTCTCCATGACGATCCGGCCGTCTTTCACCGCGGGGATGTTGTAGGCGGTCGCCCAGTTCTTGGCGCTCGCCTCGACCCGCAGGTCGTAGGCGCCGGCCTTGAACGCCTCCAGCGCCACGGTATCGTCGCGATAGTAGTCGTAGCGGATCGTGTCGAAATTATACTGCCCGACATTGATCGGCAGGTCCTTGCCCCAATAATCCTTCACGCGTTGCAGCGTGATGGAGCGGCCGGCTTCGTATTTCGCGATCTTGTAGGGGCCGCTGCCGTCGGGGATGTCCAGCGTCGGCTGGGTGATGTCCCGGTCCTTCCAGAGATGCTGCGGCAGGACCGGCATCTGGCCGATGATCAGCGGGAGCTCGTGATTGTCGCCCGGCGCGAAAGTGAACTTGACCTTGAGGTCGCCCAGCTTCTCCACCTTGGCGACGCTGGCGAAATAGCTCTGGAAGCTGGGCGGGCCCTTCTCCTTCAGGAGATTGAAGGTGAAGACCACGTCGTCGGCGGTGATCGGCTGGCCGTCATGCCAGCGGGCGATGCTGCGCAGGTTGAAGATCACCCAGGACCGGTCGTCGGGCACCTCCATGCTTTCGGCGATCAGGCCGTACTGGGTGAACGGCTCGTCGAGCGTGGAAGTGGTCAGCGTCTCATAGCTGGCGCCGGGTCCGGGCGTGCCCTGGATCGTATAGGCGTTGAAACTGTCGAACGTGCCGATCGCCGAATAGACCACGCTGCCGCCCTTGGGCGCGTCGGGGTTGACGTAGTCGAGATGCTTGAAGTCCGGCGCGTATTTCGGCTCGCCATGCATGGCGATCGCCGGGACCGGCTTCACGTCGGCGTCCTGGGCGGCGGCCGGGAGCGGGCGGAGCGCGACCAGCGCCAGAAGAGCGGTGGCGATGAGACCGGCGGCGTTGCGCGTCATGAGCCTTCCCTGTTGGGCCTCGGAATGCCGGATTTCTGCGGCTTTGCGGCCATCCTAGCGGAGTCTCGCGCCGCAGGAAAACCCGCCGGAAGGTAACAGAATAATGAGCCTAAGCGTTGCCGAGGAGGGCCAGTGCCTGGTCCAGCACCCGGCGGTCGCCGGCCGCGACGACCTGGTCGGCCGATTTGGCGGTCAGCGCCTTGCCCTGCCAGTCGGTGATGGCGCCGCCGGCGCCTTCGATGATCGGGACCAGGGCGAGATAGTCGTAGATGCCGAGGCTGCGCTCGACCACCAGGTCGAGGAAGCCGGTCGCGACCATGCCGTATTGATAGCAATCGCCGCCGAAGGTCACCGACTTCACCCGGCTCTGCAGCGCGTCGAGGATCCGCGGATGGTCGCGGAACATCTGCGGCAGGGCACTGGAGAAATAGGCCTCTGCCAGCGATGCGCAGGGCCGCGCCCGCACCCGCTCGCCATTGAGCGTGGTCTCCATGCCCTTGGCGCCGAGCCAGAGGTCGCCGAGGATCGGCATGTCGATCACGCCGAGGATCGGTGCGCCGCCGCGGGTCAGCGCGATCAGGGTGCCGAACAGCGGCCGTCCGGTGATGAAGGCGCGCGTGCCGTCGAGCGGATCGAGGATCCAGACATGCTCGGCATCGGCGCGCTCGGCGCCGAATTCCTCGCCGATGATGCCGTGACCGGGGAACGCCTTGGCGATCGCCGCGCGCAAGGCGGCCTCGCATTCCCGGTCGGCCTTGGTGACCGGGCTCTCGTCGGCCTTGTCGATGATGTCGAGCTTGCGCCGGTAGTAGCTGCGCAGGATCGGCCGGCTGACGTCCGTCAGCCGGCGCGCGAGATCGACGAACTCGCCCGGGACGCTTGCGGCAGCGCGCTCGGTCACGCGCGTTACTGCGGCAGCGGAACCGGATTGTCGCTCTGGTCGCGCAGCCAGCGCAGCAGGGCGGCGCGGTCCTGGGCCTTCGGCAGACCGGGGAAGGTCATCTTGGTCCCCGGCGCGAAGGTCTTCGGGCTGGTCAGATATTTGTCCAGGTTCTCGAAGGTCCAGGTGATCTTCAGGTTCTTGATCGCGTCGTCGTAGTTGTAGTCGTCCTTATGCGCGCTCGGGCCGCCGACTACGCCCCAGAGGTTCGGGCCGACGCGGTTCGGGCCGCCCTTGGTGAAGTCATGGCAGGCCTTGCACTTGGCGGCGACTTTCTCGCCGGCGGCGGGATCGGCCGCGGCGATCAGCTTCACCGCATCCTCGGCGGGCGCTGCGGCCTGCTGGTTCTGCGCCGGTTGCGCATTACCGGCGACTTCCGGCTGCGCCGCGGGTGCCGCGGCGGCGGTCTGCGCGGCCTTGAAGTCGTCCTCGGCCTTCTTGATCTCGTCCGGGGTCGGCAGCGGGATCGGATTGTCCGACTGGGTGCGCAGGAAGGCGATGACGTCGGCGCGGTCCTGCGTCTTGGGGAAGCCCGGGAAGGTCATCTTGGTGCCCGGCGCATAGTTCTTCGGGCTGGTCAGGAAATGGTTGAGGTTCTCGTAGGTCCAGGTCGAGGCCAGCTTCTTGATCGCGTCGTCGTAGCTGTAGTCCTGCTTGTGCGCGGTCGGGCCGCCGACCACGCCCCAGAGATTCGGACCGACCTTGTTGGCCTCGCCCTTGGCGAAGGTGTGGCAGGCGAGGCAGGCCTTGGCGAGGTCCTGGCCCTTGGCGGTATCCGCATTGGCCAACAGACCGCTGATCGGCTCGATCGGCTTGGGCTTCTCGGCGGGGGCGGCGGGAGCCGCGGCCTTCTCGCCTTCGGCACCTTCATGGCCGCCATAGATCATGTTGGAGACGAGCCCGACGCTGAGCGTCAGCATGCCGCCCACCAGGATGGCGGCGGCGATCTTGTTGGCTTCCAAAGACATGCGTGGCAACCCCTTGTGCGGCATGACCGGGAAGCGGCGATGAAGCCCCGCGCGTCCCGGCGAATGATGTGGCAGGCTGAAACCGCGCGGAATTTAGCGACTTCCATCCGGCCTGTCCAACCGCTCATCGCCGCGCCGCGGGGCGCGAAAAGCAGATGGAACAGGAGTTTCGGGGGCTGGCATTCCGCGGCCCGGCGGCATAATGTCGCGGGCTTTTCGCTCCTTCCGTTCGCGATGATTCGGCTGATGAATCCCGTCGTCCTGATCCCGGCCCGCATGGCCTCCCAGCGTCTCCCCGACAAGCCGCTCGCCGACATCGCCGGCAAGCCGATGATCGTCCATGTCTGGGAACGCGCGCGGGAGGCCGGCATCGGTCCGGTCTATGTCGCCGCCGCCGAGCCCGAGATCGCCGAGGCGGTGAAGCGGGCGGGCGGCGATGCGGTGCTGACCCGCGCCGATCATCCCTCCGGCTCCGACCGGATCTTCGAGGCGCTGACCAAGCTCGATCCCGAACGGCGCTTCGACACCGTGGTCAACGTGCAGGGCGACCTGCCGACGCTCGATCCCAGGATCGTGCGGCGCGCCTTGGAGCCGCTCGC
>DASZYM010000329.1:0-3692 GCA_035545355.1 Dongiaceae bacterium | reverse complement strand
CGAAAGCCTCGCCCATCGGCATCAGGCGCAGGCCGTCGCGCAGGTGCCGATACTGCAACGCGCGATGATCGACCGGGTTCGCCCCCGGCGCGGCGACGATCAGGATCTCGCCGGCGATCGGCTGGAAGTCGGCGCGGAAATGCACCGAGCTCTTCAGGGCCAGGATGCGCTGCTGCGCGGGCTCGATGCCGAGATGGCGCAGCATCGCCTGGTCGGCCGCCTGTTGCTTGCGGCTGGCGACCACGATCGAGACGCCGCCGATCTTCAGCAGCGCCATCTGCCCCAACTGCATCCGGTTGCCGCGATAGAACGGCCCGGTCGCCGCGAAGTTGCCGTCGCCCAGCCGCTCCACCTTGAACGTGGCATGGAACGGCGCGCTGCCCTTGAAGCCGCTCCAGGCGCCGATGCCGAGCGTGATCTCGGCGCCGGCGCCGGCGCGATGCGCGACCTCGGCGGTCTTCGGATCGTAGAGATTGGCGAAGACCGCCTGCTCCGCATGGCCGCGCACCAGCGCTTCGAGCAGGCCCACGGTGTCCGAATTCCCGCCGGCGCCCGGATTGTCCTGGGTGTCGGCGAGGATGATCGGGCGCTTCAGCTCCATCGCGCGTGCCTTGGCATAGGCGACCGCCTCGTCGGGCTGCCAGACCTTGCCGGCGAAATCCGCCTCCGCTTCGTTGACCGCCGCGATCAGGCGCTCGGCGATGCGGTCCGCGGTCGCCTGATCCTCGGCATAGGCCAAGGCCACCGGGCCGCATTCTGATATATCAGCGGGCGGAAAGCCGAAGGCGAAGGATGCGCTGGCAGCGCCGGCGCGTTCCGCGTCCGCGACCTGCCGATAGAGGCTCCGCGCCGGATCGATCAGCGTGCATTGCCAGGTCAGCGGCACCAGGAACTCGGCCCGGCGCATCGCCTTCTTCAGCGGCCCGTGCCGCAGCAGGCGGTCCATGACATCGGCCGACCATTCGCCCGATTCGGCGAGGTCGACATGCGGATAGGTCCGGCACACCACCAATGCCGAAGCGTGGCGCAGCATCCGCTCCGTGACATTGGCGTGAAGGTCGAGACTGACGACGATAGGAATCGCATTGCCGACCAGTGCGCGGATCCGTTCCAGGAGCTCGCCCTCGCCGTCTTCCAGATGCTCGGCCACCATGGCGCCGTGCAGGTCGAGATAAATCCCATCCAGCGAGCCGGCCTGCTTGATCAGATTCAACAACCGTCCGGCAATGCGTTCATAGGTGTCGCGCTCGACATGGGCCGAAGGCGAGGCCGAGCACCAGAGCAGCGGCACGATGTCGTGGCGCAGCTTGGCGCGGCCGAGGAATCCCGCGACCGGCAGGTTGATGCCGTCGAACGCGGTGAGGATCGCCGCGCCTTCGGTCAGGCCCGGCCAGCCATCGGCCATCTCGAAATCGCGATAGGTCGCCTTCAGCGGGGCGAAGGTGTTCGTCTCGTGCTGAAATCCGCCGACGGCAATGCGCGCCATGAGTCACTCCAAACCGCTCCGAAGACAATCTCGCAAGGCGATGCCGCGAGAGCAACCCACCACAATGAGGTGAAAGTCAGGCAAAACCGCTAGCAGCGACTCAGGGCGTTGTGTATAAGTCCGCCAGCACCGGGGGCACCATTGGGGCACCAATCCACTTTCTCCGAAGACCTGCAGGCGGCGCGGAAACTCGCGGCCGCGGCGAACGAGGCGATGTCGAAGCACGGCATCGCGCCGACGCCGGCGAATTACTGCGTCTGGTATGCGTATGTCGGCCGCTCGATCGCCGGGCTGACCCGCGATATCGACGAGCGGCTGGCTTTGCAGAAGGGCTTCGGCTGGCAGGTCAACCAGGAGCTCTTCGAGCGCTATTTCGGCAACGATGCGGAGACGCTGACCATCCGCCGCTCCGGCGCCGAGCTTCACGATACGATGGGCCGCATGCTGAAGCGGCTCGACGTCGCCGGCCAGGACGTCAGCGCCTTCGGCGAGACCCTGGTCGAGGCGAACGGCTCGCTGGCCAGCGTCGCCTCGGTCGAAGCCGGCGTGCAGGCGGTGGTGAAGCGCCTAAGCGGCGCGACCAGCGACATGGTGCGCAAGAACCGCGACCTCGAGCAGGAGCTGCGCCTCTCGACCGCGCAGATCACCACCTTGCAGGAGCGCCTGGACCAGGCGCGGCGCGAGGCCTTCACCGACGCGCTGACCGGCATCGGCAACCGCCGCTGCTTCGACCTGGCGCTGACCGAGACCTGCGAGCGCGCGATCCTGGGCGAGGTCGAGCTCTGCCTGCTGCTGCTCGACATCGACCACTTCAAGCGGTTCAACGACACCTACGGCCACCGGATCGGCGATCAGGTCCTGAAGATCGTCGGCGCCAAGCTGAGGCAGATGTCGCGCGACATCGACACGCCGGCCCGCTATGGCGGCGAGGAGTTCGCGCTGCTGCTGGTCGATGCGCCGCTGGACGCGGCGCTCAAGCGCGCCGACCAGCTCCGCGAGGCGATGGCGAGCAACTACCTGCGCAACGTCGCCAGCGGCGACGTCTACGGCCAGATCACGGTCTCCGTCGGCGTCTCGCGCTTCCGCGCCACCGACACGGTCGAGAGCTTCGTCAGCCGCGCCGACGCCGCGCTCTACCAGGCCAAGAGCGACGGCCGCAACCGCGTGGTCGCCGAGGCGGCCTAGCGTCTACCAGCCGCCGCTGGCACCGCCGCCGCCGAAGCCTCCGCCGCCGCCGCTGAAACCGCCGCCACCGAAGATTCCGCCGCCGCGATGGCCGGGCAAGCCGCCGGCGCCGTAGCTCATCAGGTACCAGTGCCGCTTTCCGCTGATGAGATCGCGGCGGAAGCGGAGCCTAAGAAGCAATAGGCCGAGCAGTGCCAGGGTGGCGAACACCCCGGCTTCGACCGATTTGCCGAACCCTCCGGTATCGGTCTCGATCGCGGCGTTCGGCGGCTGTCCGCCACCGAGCACCGCGAGCACGGCATCGACGCCGGCCGCGATCCCGCCCGGCATGTCGCCGACTTTGAAGTGCGGGATGATGATCGATCGGATGATGTCGCTGGCCGTCGCATCGGGCAGCCTGCCTTCGAGGCCATAGCCGACCTCGATCCGTACCCGGCGCTCTCTGGGTGCGACCAGCAGCAGAACGCCGTTATCCTTGCCCGCCTGTCCGATGCCCCAGTACCGGCCGAGCGACAGTCCCCAATCCTCGATCGGCCGGCCATCCAGGTCGGGCAATGTCACGACGACGACTTGGTCGCTCGACGCGGCTTCCTGTTCGGCCAGCTTCTGCTCGACCGCGGCCTTGGTGACGTCGTCCAGGATATGCGCTGCATCCACCACGCGTCCGCTCAGCGCCGGCATGAGCGACGTCGGGACCGGATAATCCTGATCCGCCGCGGCATGGAACGATGCCGTCCATGCCAGCAGCAGAAGCACGATCGGCGCGCGCTTCAGCATCCGGGCGATATGCATCGCGCGTCAGAGCTCGATCAGCCGGTCCGGGATGCGGTTGGGGTTCTCCCCTTCCGGCGGATAGTGCCGCGCCAGCAAGGCGCCGAGCGCATCGATCGCGCCGGTGAACCCCTGCTCGATCCGGCCCTGCTTCACCGATGCGGTGAAGGCATCGACGATCTTCTGCCAGGCGCCCGGCTCGACCGCCTGGTCGATGCCGCGATCGGCGATGATCTCCACATGGCGCTCG
>DASZYM010000328.1:0-3565 GCA_035545355.1 Dongiaceae bacterium | reverse complement strand
GCATAGGCCGTCGCCGGCTGTTTGGTGCGGCGGTCTTCGACCAGATCGAGCCCGAGCATCAGCCCGACGCCGCGCACATCGCCGATGACCGGATGCCGTTCCGCCAGCTTGCCCATGCGCCCCAGCAGGTCGTCGCCGATCCTGGTTGCGTTATCCAGCAATCGGTCGCGCTTCAGGATCTCCAATACCTTCTGGCCGACTTTGCAGGAGACCGGATTCCCGCCGAAGGTGTTGAAGTATTCCATGCCGTTGTTGAAGCGGTCGGCGATCTCCGCCGTGGTCACGACCGCGGCCATGGGGTGACCGTTGCCGATCGGCTTCCCCATGGTGACGATGTCGGGAACCACCCCATCGGCCTCGAAAGCCCACATATGCGTCCCGATGCGCCCGAAGCCGATCTGCACTTCATCGGCGATCACCAGCGCGCCGGCCGCGCGCGCGGCGGCATAGGCCGCCGTGAGATAACCCGGCGGCAGAACGATCTGCCCCGCCGAGCTCGGGAGCGATTCGGCGATGAACGCCGCCGGGCCGTGGCCCTCGCGCTTCAGCATCGCCGCCGCCTCGGCGACCGAGGCGGCATAGCGCCGGCCGATCTCATCGCGCGGCCAGTCGGCCGGCGCGCGGTAGTCGTCGGGCAGCGCCGCTTCGCCGGTCGTCGGCGGGCGGCCCTTGCCGCCTTTGCGCTTGTACTTGTACGGGCTTATCTCGATCAGCGCCTGCGTGTTGCCGTGATAGGCCCAATCCAGCGCCACGATACCCCGCGCATCGGCGTAGTTCCTGGCCAGCCGGAGCGCCAGCTCGTTCGCCTCGCTGCCGCTGCAGACGAAGGCCGCGACCGTCAGCGGTTTCGGCAGCGTCGCCGTCAGCGCCTCGGCATAAGCGATGATGTCGTCGTGCAGATAGCGCGTGTTGGTGTTGAGGATCGACGCCTGCCGCGCCAGCACCTCGACGACCTCGGGATGGGCATGGCCGAGATGCGCGACGTTGTTGTAGCAGTCGAGATAGGCCCGGCCGCGATCGTCGTAGAGGTAGACGCCTTCGCCGCGCACGATCTTGAGCGGCCGTCGATACGAGGTGCTGAGATTGCGGATCAGGCGGGTGCGGCGGGCGGCGTAGATGTCGTCAGGACTGCTGCCCGTCCGATGGAAGGTCTCCGGCGGAATGTCCGCAAAGCCGGCCGGATCGGGGAAGAGCTCCGCCCAGACCGATCTGTAGCGCGGCTCGCCGGCGCCGATCACGTCGGCGGCGCGGGCCGGTCGGTAGGTCAGGAGCTGCAGGTGCACATGCGGCTGCCAGCCGCCATTCTCCGCGGGAGCGCCCATCCAGGCAAAGATCTTGCCCGGCTCGACGGTCGCGCCGACTTTCAGACCTTCGAGCGTCGCGGCCGAGAGATGCCCCCACAGGCTGTAGAAGGTGATCCCGGTCTCCGGCGTGTGCTCCAGCAGGACCGCATGGCCGTAATCCTGCGGCACGTCGGAGGCGAAGAGATCGACGATCTTCCCGGAAAGCGGCGCGTGAAGCGCACTGCCGGCGGGGAGAAAGAGATCGAGACCGAGATGCATCGACCGCCGCTCACCTTCGGCAAGACGCGACTGGAAGGCGGCGGCCGTGTAGACCGGCCGGTCCTCGCCCCAGGGGCCGATGCCGAGGGTCACTTGCTCGGCCGCGGCGCGTTCGTTCCAGAGGGCTTCGGCCGCTGCCGCATCGCCGGCCGCCGAGGCAATGGCGATCGGATCGGCGGGATCGCCGAACGGGACCAGCGCCTTGCTCTGCAGGCGCGGCGCGGCGTCGAGCACGGAATCGAGGCGCGGGCCGTGGCGTTTGATCCAGGCGATGGTCGCCCGGGCGCCGGGCGCCGCCTCGAAGCCGCAAGCTTGCCTCAGAATCGCTGCGGCGAAGACCGGGTCCATCGCGCGCAACCGCTCGAGCAGCTTCCAGGCCGGGGCCTCGCTGATGCTCAGATACTCGTTGTCCTTGATACGGTCGCGGCGCGAGGCCGACATGGTGACGCTGATCACCAGGCGCATCGCGATCAGGTCGAACAGCAGGTCGAGCTCCGCGGCGCGCAGGGGATTGATCCGATGGAAGGCGGCGGCGATCCGGGCGGCGTCGTCGATCGGCGCCGGCCGGTCGAGGATCACGTAAGCCGCCGCCACCGCCAGCTCGTTGATCAGCGCGCTGTGGATCGCATCGCCGAAGTCGATCAGCCCGGCGATACCGCCACGATCATCGACCAGCAGATTGTAGTCGTTGGCGTCGCCATGGATGACCTGGGCGCGCGACCGCCGGAGCTGCGGCTGGATTTGCCGGTCGAACCGGTCGAGGAAGTATTGCAGGATTTCGCGTCGCCTGGCGTCCTCGACGAAGTCGAAGCGCTGCCGCGACCGGCCGGATTGCATGAGATCCCAGTCGAACACGCGATGTGCCGCGGGATGCCCGAAGCTCTGCAAAGCGAGCGTCATGCGGCCCAGCAGCGTGCCGAGCTCGGTGAAGCTGTCATCGGTCTTCGGACCGGTGGCGAACGGCTTGCCGGGCAGCCAGCTCACCACGCGGATGAAATGCTCTTGGCCGTCGGGGCCGGTCCATCGCCCCAGATCCTCGCCGGCCAACGTCGCCCGCAGATGCGGCACGGGGAATTCACGATCGACCACCGCGACATGGCGCAGCAGCGCGGCCTGGAACGCCAAGGCGTCGGCGCTCTCTGCCGCATTGGCGATCTTCACCACCCAGCGGGCGTCGTCGGTCTCGGTCAGGCGGAAGTTCTGATCCCGCTCGCTGTCGAGCGGCGACAGCGTCCCCTCGAGGCCGTAGAGCGCATGCACCATAGCGGCGGCCTCGGCCGCGGGAAAGGCGGGGGGAAGGGCGGTCAAAACGGACATCGGCAGATCCAAATTGCGATTACCAGCCGGCATAGGCGGCGATCTCGCTGTCCGACACACGGCCGGAAGCGACGTCATCGATCGCCTGTTCGAGGATGGCCAATCCTGCCTCCGCCTCCGCGGCGGTCAAGGTCAATGGCGGCGTCAGTTCCAGCACGTTGGAACTCATGCCGACATAGAATAGCAGGAGGCCGCGCTCGAAGGCGCGGTAGACCACCTTCTGGCAGAAGCGCGCCGCCGGCGCCTTGGTCTTCCGGCTCTCGACCAGCTCGACGCCGATCGCCAACCCGCGCCCGCGAATGTCCCCGATCGCCTCTTGGCGCTCGGCGATGCGTCCGAGTCCGGCCATGATCTGCGTGCCCCGGTCGGCGGCGTTCGCGACTAGGTTCGACCGGGCGATCGTCGCGAGGACGGCATTGCCGGCGGCACAGCTCACCGGGTTGCCGCAGAGTGTCTGCATCGCGAACGCTGTCTGCCGGTCGAGGATCTCCGCCGGTCCGACGACGGCGGAAAGCGGCAGGCCGCCGCCCAGGCCTTTCCCGAACGTCACGATATCCGGCTGGATGCCGTCCGCCTGAAAGGCGTGCAGCAGGCCGGTCCGGCCCAGGCCGACCTTCACCTCGTCGCAGATCAGCAGGATGCCGTGGCGCTTCGCGCGTTCGGCGACGGCGGCCAGGAAGCCGGGC
>DASZYM010000327.1:0-13424 GCA_035545355.1 Dongiaceae bacterium | reverse complement strand
GGAGAGGGAAATCTCGGCTACGCGCCCGGGGCTTCGGGGCGGAGGTAGAAGACCAGGCAGGCGCAGCAGATGATGAGGCCGGCGATCGGGAACCAGAGTGCCAGGATGGCGGCGACCGCGAAGAGGCCGAGCGTGATCGCGGCGCGGGTCAGCATGCGGCTGCGCAGCTTCGGTGCGACCTTGGCGCGGCGCGCGCCGATCAGCTCGCGGATCAGCAGGATGTAGGTCAGGTTCACCAGGAAGAAGACGGCGGCATAGAAGGCGACCGGCTGGGGCGCCAGCTCGCTCACCGCCATCCAGGCGGTCGAGAGCGGCAGCAGCGAGACCGAGAACAGATGGCCGAAATTGAACCAGATGAGGCCTGGCGTCGCCTCGGCCGCATAGCGCAGCAGGTGATGGTGGTTGACCCAGACGATGGCGATGAAGAGATAGCTGACCGCATAGCTGAGCCAGCGCGGCCAGAGATCCAGCAAGGCCGCGAGGCTCGGCGTCTCCGGCGGGCGCAGCTCCAGCACCAGCACGGTGATCAGCACCGCGAACACGCCGTCGGAAAAGGCCGCGAGGCGCTCGGGCTTGGCTTTTTCGATCATCGTAGGGGTGCCGCTATCTGAACGTCTGCCTTCGATATCGGTTCTGACCGAGGGTCGCTCTTCCAGCAACCCCACTCTTACTCGCCCCAACTTGGGGCGAGATGCCCTGGCAGCGCGCATCTTAGGCGATATTCGTCACGCAAGAACGCGGATTGTCTTCGCGAGTCCGAGGGAAGCTCTATTTCACCGCGCCCATGGTGAGGCCGCGGACCAGGTGGCGTTGCACCAGGAGGGCGAAGATCACGATCGGCAGGGCGCCGATCACGCCGGCGGCGGACATCGAGGCCCAGTCGGTGTCGATGCGGCCGATCAAGGTCGCCGTGCCGCGGGGCATGGTCATGGCCTTGGGCGTCGCGGTGAGCGCCAAAGCGAACAGGAACTCGTTGAAGGTGACGATGACGGCGAAGATCGCGGTGGCGGCGATGCCGGGTGCGGCCAGCGGCAAGGCGATGCGGCGGAAGGCGTTGAAGCGGCTCTCGCCGTCCACCATCGCCGCCTCTTCGAGATCGACCGGGATCTCGCGGAAGAAGCTCTCCATCATCCAGACGCAGAAGGTGATGTTGAACGACGTGTAGGTGATGATCAGGCCGAGCCAGGTGTCCAGCAGATGCAGATCCAGCATCAGCAGGTAGACGGGGATCAGGATCACCACCGGCGGCACGATGCGCAAGGTCAGCAGCGAAAGGCCGATCTTGCGCTCCAGCCGGTATTTGAGATGGAAGCGCGCGATCGCATAGGCGCCGAGCGAGCCGACGATCAGCGCCAGGGTCACCGAGACCACCGTCACCACCAGCGAGTTGGTGAGGAAGGCGCCGAACTCCTTCTCGTCGAACAGGTGGATGTAGTTGGCCACCGTCCAGACATGCGGGTAGAGCGTCGCGTCCTGGGTGATCTCCTGGTTGGATTTGAACGAGGCGGAGACCATCCAGTAGATCGGCAGCAGCACGATCACCAGCAGCAGCGCCACCACGACGGCACGGGCGAGGGAGATTTTCCAGGAGGAGGTCATGGTTGAATCTCGTCATGCCCGGGCTTGACCCGGGCATCTGGCACAGGGAGACCTCCGCGGCACGAGATCCCCGGGTCGAGCCCGGGGATGACGAGTGTATTTGACATCATTGCGGCCCCGCGCGTTTCAGCATGCGGACGGCGAAGAGGGCGAAGGCGAGGATGATGAGGCCGATGGTCACGAACAAAGCGGCGGCGTAGCCGGTCTGCTGGAACTTGAACGAGGTGTCGTAGCCGAAGATCGAGATCAGCTTGGTCGCTTCGCCGGGGCCGCCATGGGTGAGGACGAAGACCTGGTCGAAGGTGCCGAAGCAGTCGATGGTGCGGAGCACGATGGCGATCGCCAAGACCGGGCGCAGCATCGGCAGGGTGTGGTCGACGAAGGTGCGCCAGATGCCGGCGCCGTCGACCCGCGCCGCCTCGAACGGCTCCTGCGGCAGCGATTGCAGGCCCGCCAGCAGGATCAGGAACATCAGCGGCGTCCATTCCCAGACGTCGAGCGCGACCAGGCCGATGAAGGCCGAGACCGGCTGCCCCAGGATCTGCACTTGACCGCCGCCCATGGCTTCCGAGAAGGCGGTCAGCATGCCGGCATCGCTGGCATAGATCAGGCGGAAGACGATGGCGACCACGACCGGCGTGATCACCATCGGGATGATCAGGATCGTGCGCAGCAGGCGGATGCCGTAGAACTCGCGCAAGCAGAACAGCGCCAGCGCCAGGCCGAGCACGGTCTCGAAGGCGACGGCGAAGAAGACGAAGCGCACCGTCACCCAGAGCGAATTCAGGAATTGCGGGTCCTTCCAGAGCTGGATGTAGTTGTCCAGCCCGACGAAGGACATCGGCTTGCCGAAGCGATAGAACATCACGCTCGCCTTCAGGCCATCCCAGAGCGGATAGACCAGCACGCAGAGCACGATGAGGACCGCGGGCGCCAGCAGCAGGTATGGGAGCGCGAGGTCGAGCCCCGCGCCCTGCATCCGCTCCTTGCGGCGGAAAGCGGTGGCGAGCTTGGCGGCGTCGGTCATGTGGGTGCCGCGATGGAGAGACCGTATGCCCTCACCCTAACGCTCTCCCCGTGGGGGAGAGGGAGCAGAGTGGAGCACGCTTGTCCCACAGACGAGCTTGTATCCCCTCTCCCCAACGGGGAGAGGGTTAGGGTGAGGGCATGGACTGCCACTCGCAGCATCCCCTCACCCGCTCCGCTTACTTGTAGTAGCCCGCTTGGGTCAGGTAGGCGGTGACCTGCTGGGCGGCGTTGTCGAGGGCCTGGCCGCCGCCGGAGCCCGCTTGCAGCGCCTTGTTGAGCTCGATGCCGAGGAGCTCCTCGACCTTCGCCCAATCCGGCGTGCGCGGACGCGGCAGGCAGCCGGCGTCGAGCTGCTTCAGGCAGATCGGGATCAGGCGGTTGCCGGGATCCGACACGCCGAAGCCCGAGCGCGTGACCGGCACCGAGCCCGCTTCCGCGAGTTTCCCCTGGATCTCGGCGCTGGTGTACCACTTCAGGAAGTCGATCGCGTTCTGCTTGTTCGGCGCCGATTTCGGCACGCCCGAGATGAAGATGCCCATCTGCGAGATGGCCTTCACCTTCTTCGGCACCACGCCGAAATCGAGCTTGCCGACGACCTTGGAGGCGGAAGGATCGTCGGATTTGATGGCGTTGCCGGTGTACTGGATGATGCAGCCGGCATCGCCGCCGAGGATCGCGGCACCTTCCTGGTCGCTGTCGAACTCGACCACGCCGGGCGCGGTGTTCTGCTTCATCGTGCCGACGAAGAAGTCGGCCGAATCCTTGCCCGCCTGCGAGTTGAAGGTGACGTTCCACTTGTCGTCGAAGAAGTCGCCGCCCCAGGAGAGGAAGATCGGATACCAGGAGGTGACGATCGGGTTGCCGGAGACGCCGCGGAACACGACCGGATACTTGATCTTGCCGGCGGCGACGCCTTCCTTGCCCTTGGCGATGACCTCGTCCCAGGTCGCCGGGCCTTCATGGCCGTAGACGTCGTTGCGGAAGGTCATGGTCTGCAGGTCGCCGACGAACGGCACGCAGATCAGCTTCGGCGTCGCATCCTCGAAGCCCTTCACGCGCGGGCCCTGGCGCGGCGGCCAGAAGCCCATGTCGATCATCGAGCCGATCCAGTCCTTGCTGGTGCCGTCGATGCCGCCGGCGCCCAGATCCTCCAGCACGTCGGCCGCGCCGAATTGCGGCACCCAGGGATCGTCCAGCAGGTAGAGGTCGTACTGGCCGGCCTTGTTCTGGGCATCGGTGAAGAACTTCTCGAGGGTGACGCCGTATTCGTCCTCGAGGAACGTGACGTCGAAGCCGGCGCTCTTGGCGAGCGGGATGATCTTCTCCTTGAACGGCGTCAGGCCGCCATCGGCGAAGGCGCCGATGATCAGCTTGCCGCCGGCCGCGCGCGCCGGGGCCGTCTTCACCAGCGAGGTCATCAGGCCGGAGCCGACCGCCAGAGTCGCGGCGCCGCCCTTCAGGACCTTGCGCCGGGAAATGCCACGGCCCTTGGTCGATCGGGTCTTGTGTGTGCCAGTCATTGTCAACCTCCCTTATTATTGTGTGCGCGATGCACACGTGTCGAACCGCTTTCATCGAAGAAACACGCGTCCGCCGTGTCGAAGGTCACGCCGACGGCCGAGCCGATCGGGGCGGTGAAGCCCCGGCTGGCGCGCAGCGTGAGGCGCTGGTCGCCGACGCGCACGTCGACCAGTGTCTCGTTGCCCATCGGCTCGACGACGTAGACCTCGCCGCCGAGCGTTCCGGGGCGCCCAGCTTCCGCCAGGCTGATATCTTCGGGCCGGATGCCGATCTCGGCGATGCCGGACTGCATGCAGGCGCCGCGCCGCGCCGCATCGAGCGGCAGGGTCACGCCGGCGACATGGACGCCCGCCTCGTCCACCGCCGCCTTCAGCACGTTCATCGGCGGATTGCCGACGAAGATCGCGACGAAGCGGTTGGCAGGGCGGTCGTAGATATCGGCGGGAGTCGCGAGCTGCTGCAGCTCGCCCTGCCGCATGACCGCGATCAGGTCGGCCATGGTCAAGGCCTCCGCCTGATCGTGGGTGACGTAGATCGTGGTGGCGCCGAGCCGGTGGCAGAGGCGCTTGATCTCGCCGCGCATCGAGAGACGCAGGCGCGCATCGAGGTTGGAGAGCGGCTCGTCCATCAGGAACGCGGCGGGATCGCGCACGATCGCGCGGGCCAGGGCCACGCGCTGGCGCTGGCCGCCGGAGAGCTGGCGCGGATGGCGGTCGAGCAGCGGATCGATCTCCAGCGCCTGGGCGACTTCCGCGATCTTCTGCGCCCGCGCCGCGGCATCGACCTTCCGGATCCAGAGCGGGTAGCCGATATTCTCGGCGATGGTCATATGCGGGTAGAGCGCATAGGACTGGAACACCATCGCGACGTCGCGGTCGCGCGGCTGCAGGCGGGTCACGTCGCGGTCGCCGATCATCACCCGGCCGGCGCTCGGCAGCTCGAGGCCGGCGAGGATGCGGAGCGCCGTGGTCTTGCCGCAGCCCGATGGCCCGAGCAGTGCCAGGAAGGTGCGATCCGGAATGTCGAGGTCGAGGGAGCGCAACGCCACGAACGCCTCGAAGCGCTTCTCGATCGCTTCGTAGCGCACGCCGCTCATTGCGGCGGCCTCGCCGTGGTCGCGCGCACGATCAGGGTCACGTCGTGCAGCTCGCGGTGGGAGACGTGGCGGCCCTCGCGCGCCGCGCGCACCAGGAGATCGACTGCCTTGCGGCTCATCTCGATCGCGTCGGAACGCACGGTGGTGAGCTGGATCCGGTTATGCGCGGCGAGCGGCACGTCGTCGAAGCCGACCACCGAGACGTCGTCCGGGACGTGCAGGCCGCGGCGCTCCAGCCGGTCGATGGTGGCGATGGCCTGCATGTCGTTATGCGCGACCACGGCGGTCGCGCCGTCGTCGATCGCGATCGGCACCAGGCGGCGCTTCTTCAGCGCCTTCTTGAAGCCGAGGAAGCGCCGCTCGCCGGCATGCTCGCGCAAGTGATCGGAGACGAAGGCGAGGCGCCGATGGCCGAGGCTGTAGAGATGCTCGACGATCGCCTCCATGGCGCCGGCATCGTCATGGTCGATGACGCCGAGCCGCGGATCGTCGGATTCGCCGAGCGAGGCCAGAACCACCGGCACATCGCGGTCGAGCAGCACCCGCGGCAGGTTGGAGGCCAGCGACATGCCGCCGATGATGACGCCGTCGACCCGGCGCTCGAGCCAGGCGCGGGCGGCATCCTCCTCGGTCGAGGGCAGGCATTCGGTATGCGCGGTCAGCACCGCATAGCCCAAGGCGCTGGCGGCGCGCTCGACGCCGACCGCGAGCTGGGCATAGAACGGGTTGGTGAGGTCCGGCACCACGATGCCGATCGCCGACGAGGTGCGCGCCTTCAAGGAGCGCGCGATGGCGTTGGGATGATAGCCGGTCTCGGCGATCGCGCGCTCGACCCGCGCCCGGGTCTCTTCGGCGACCATCGCGGTGCCGCGGATGACGTTGGAGACGGTGGACTTCGAGACGCCCGCCCGCTCCGCGACATCCATCAGCGTCGTCACCGCACGGTGTCCTTGCAAGCGCCGTCGATCATGCGGCGGCCTTTCTGGAAGCGGAGATCAGGAGCTCGACATCGCGCCGCGCCTGCTCGATCGGCGTCGCGACCGGCGCGCCTTCGGTCACCGCGGCGTGGAAGGCGCGGAGCTGGTCGCGGAAGGATTCCTCGTAGGAGACGCGGAATTCCTGGGTCTCCAGCGCATGGTTGCCGCCGTTCCTGCGCAGGGTGAGCCGGGTCGGGAAATGCCGGAGATACGGCGACGGGAAGACCAGCTCGAGGATGCGGTCGGTGCAATAGACCGTCACGCGCTCGGTATAGTCCGGCACGGTCGGCAGGTTGAGATGCGTCATCCGCACGCGCCCGCCGCCGGGGAGATCGAAGGCGAGCTCGACGCCGCGGCCGCCATCGAAGACCGAGCCGTAGGTCGCCTGGACCGGCATCTCGGTCTTCAGCCGGGTCAGCATGCCGTGGACCACCGCCATGTCATGCACCAGCGAGGAGAGAAAGCCGCCGCTCAGCGCCTTGGCCGCGATCTCGCTCGGCGCCTTGCCGGCGGATTCGGCGAGGTGCTCGGCGTTGATCTTCTTGAACTGGTCCTTGAGGGCCTGCGGGATGTCGCCCGGCACCACCATGGGCAGGTGCTGGACGAAGGGATCCTGGTCGGGATCGTTGACCTCGACCGAGATCAGCTTCACGTCCTCGATCTTCGCCGGCAGCAAATCCAGCGCCTTCTTGAAGGCGGGGTCGTGGCGCTTCATGTAGGCGACCTGCAGCACCTTGCCGGATTTGTCGCGCGCGGCCTTGATCCGGTCGATGCCGCTCAGGGTCAGCGCCAGCGGCTTCTCGCAGAGCACGTGCAGACCGGCTTCGAGCGCCGCGACCGCCAGCTCCGGGTGGAAGGGATCGGGTGCGGCGATGACCAGCGCGTCGAGCTTCGTGCCTTTCAGCATGCTCGCGAGGTCGGGATAGAGCGCCGTGACGCCGTAGCGCGCGCCCAAAGCCTCGCGCACCGTCGGCGACGCATCGGCGATCCCGGCAAATTCGAAACGGTCGCGCTCTTCCCAGAGGTAGTAAGCGTGCTCCGCCTGTCCGACCAAGCCGGCGCCGACCAGCCCCACCCGCAATCTCTTCATCGGTTTCTTCCGACTAAATTTTCTAGATTGGACCGTTTTTGGTTGGAACGTTCCAATTGGGCGCACTGAAACACCGCGGGCGCCGCCCTGTCAAGGGGGCGCATGATCGAGCCCGGATTCCGTGAAGCGGGAAACGCGTTAGGACTCGCACCGAGCGTGGATACTCACGCCGCGCGAAAGCCGCCGATCAAGCACGCGGCAGACTATCTTCGATCAAGAGGAAGAGCTTCGACCAAGAGGTAGAGTGCGCGAGACGCCGCGCGGTTCTCGGAAAAGCCGCGCCGCCTCAGCGCAGGACGGGCGCCGTCCGCGGCGTGGCGAGCAGTTCCGGCCAAGCCAGCCGGTCGTCGACAACCGCCTCGGGAACATAGGCGGCGTTGATCCGGCGCAGGCAGATGCCCACGACGATCCCCAGCGGCAGTTGAACCGCCAACCAGGCCGCGACTGCGGCGGTGATCCAGTCGGAAATCCCCAGCGAACCCAACATCGGCGTATCCACCCAATGATACGGTCGCTCTTGACGTAGGTCTTTTTTCTATCCGAGACCCCGGTCGATTCGGCGACTTGAGGGTCATTCTCGCGCATTTCGTTTAAAAATGCGTTATTTTTCGAAGCGACTTTTGCAAATTTTTCCGGAGCGCCACCGGCAAGTGTGCGCCGCGGAATCACCCATGCCGGTGTGTTTCTCGGCCGGTGGTTGCGGGTTCGCCTAGGCTGCGAGCTGCCGGAGCTTGCGCAAGAGGTAGTCCAGATTGTCCGAGCCCACGTCCTCGTACTGGGTGAGGATGCGCTCGATCACCTTGGAGGCGAAGCGCTCGCGGTCCTTCTCGCCGCCGTCGTAATCGGTGGAGCGCACCATATCGAGAGCGATGCGGAAAGCCGGATAGAGCGCGGTCGGCAGGTTGGTCCGGCCATAGAGCGATTGCAGGCCGAGCTTGCCCTCGTCATGGATGAGCGCGCGGGCGCTCACGATCGAGGTGTTGGACAGAACCGCCATGCTGGCCTCGAAGAAGCCGACATCGCCCAGGCAGAGCGCGCGCAGGATCAGGCTCGGCGTCAGGCGCTGATGGTCGCTGAGCTGGCGCACCAGATCGACGACATCGGAGCCGCGCGAGCCCGGCGGCAGCAGGGCGACGGTCGCCCGCTCCCGCGCCTGGAGGACGAGATCGGCGGCCTGGTCGGGCGAGAGCTCGCGCTTGGTGAGCAGGAAGTCGCGCAGGGTGTCGGAGACCGCGGCGACCAGCCGCTCGGCCAGCTTCACCGGCAGATCGGCGCGGCGGGCGAGCGTGTTCTTCACCGCGATGATGTCGCCGTGCTTCTCGATCACCTTCTCGATCAGCGGCGCCTCGAGCTGGGCGCCGGGATTGGCGACCAATGTCGTCACCACCATCGGATGACGGCTGTGATCGACCAGCGCCTCGGCGACGGCGCCGGAGACTTCGGCCCGGCGGGCGATCGCGGTCTGCTTCTCCGCGCTGGCGACCCGGACGATCTCGATCAGATCGGCGTCGCTGAGCACGGTGGAATATTCCAGCACCGGCAGGGACACCGATTCGATGTCCTTGGCGAGGCTCAGCGCCACGTCCTTGGGCAGGTCCCGGTTGGCTTTGAGGTTGTGCGCCAGCGCCTCGCGCACCATGACCTCGGCATCCTTGACCATGGCGCGGAAGATCTCCGAGGCCAGCTCGCGCTCCCTGGCCGAGAGCGCGCCGGCGTCAAAGGCTTGCGCCACCTTGCTCGCGGTTTCGGCGCGCACATCGCCCGACGGGCTGGACATCAGGCGCTGCACATCGGCTTCCGTCAGCATGCGCGTGGCCATGGAGACCTCCATTCGAGATACCGGTATAGGCCGTCAATCTACTCGCATGCCGCCGAAACGTCGACAGATGCGGGTGTGAGTTCCGCATTTAACAACTTGGGAATTAAGGAAAAATTGATGCGAGTTCCCTGCCCGGCCCGCGATATTTGCAGGCGGAATCAGGCGATCGCGGCGTTGAGGGCGGCGCCGAGCTTGTCCACGATCTCGCCGGTCTGGGCTTCGGTCAGGTTGTAGGGCGGCGCCAGGATGATGTGGTCGCCCCGTTTGCCATCGATGCAGCCGCCGGAGGGATAGCAGATCAGGCCGCGCTCCATGGCGGCCTCACGGAGACGCAGCCAGATCTTGCGGGCGGGATCGAACGGCGCCTTGCTCTCCCGGTCGGCCACCATTTCGAGGCCGAGGAACATCCCGCGGCCGCGGATATCGCCGATATGGGGATGCTGGCCGAAGGCGTCGTGCAGCCGGTCGCGCAGCACCCCGCCCATCCGCCGCACGTTCTCCAGCAGCCCCTCCTCCGCGATCGCTTCCTGGACCGCCAGCGCCGCGGCGCAGGACAGAGCATGGCCGGAATAGGTGGTGCCGTGCTTCAGCGCGCCGGAGCCGGCGGCGATGGCATCGACGATCCGCTGATGCACCAGCACGCCGCCGATCGGCGCGTAGCCGCCGCCCAGCCCCTTGGCCATAGTGAGGAGGTCCGGCGTCACGCCGTCCTCGGCGCAAGCATACATATGGCCGGTGCGGCCCATGCCGCACATCACCTCGTCGAAGATCAGCAGCACGCCGTGGCGGTCGCAGATCTCGCGCAGGCGCTTGAGGTAACCCGGCACCGGCGGCGCCGCGCCGAGGCTGGCCCCGGTCACGGTCTCGCAGATGAAGCCGGCGACACTTTCGGCACCGAGCTTCAGGATCGCGGCGTCCAGCTCATCGGCAACGCGGATGCCGTATTGCTCCGGGGTCTCGTCGCCGCGGCGGTCGCGGTATTCATAACAGGGCGCGATGTGCTCGACCGGCGCGAGCATCGCCTCATAGGGCGCGCGCCGATTGACGTCCTCGCCCAAGGCCAGGGTCGCGAGCGTATTGCCGTGATAGGAGCGCCGCCGGGCGATGAACAGGCGCCGCTTCGGCTGGCCGATCTCCAGATGATATTGCCGCGCGAGCTTGATCGCGGTCTCGACCGCCTCGGCGCCGCCGGCGACGAAGAAGGCGCGCGACAGACCGGCCGGCGCCTGCTCGATCAGGCGATCGGCGAGACTCTCGATCGCGGGCGCGGTGAAGAACAGGGTGTAGGCATAGGCGATCTGGTCGGCCTGCCGCTTGATCGCCGCGATCACCTTGGGATGCGAATGGCCCAGGCAGGAGACCGCCGGGCCGCCCGAAGCGTCGAGATAGCGCTTGCCCTCGGCGTCGATGACATAGGCGCCCTCGCCGCGCATGGCGACGGGCAAGCGGCGTTTGAAGTCGCGGTGCAGGACGTGGGACATGGGCACTTTACGGATTGGTGAGAATGGCGGTCACGGTCTTGTCCAGCACCTGACCGAGCGCGACTTCAAAAGCGCTGACGACGGCGGAGAGCTCCTTGCCGCTGGCCGGCGTGGAGGCCTCGGCGGCGACGGTCCGCACGATCCGGCGATCCGGCATCTGCACCAGCTTGGAGATGAGCCGCACATGGGCGTTGGGCGCGCCGCCGCCCTGATACTCCGCCTGGAAGTCGCGCAGATCGGATTGCAGGATGTAGTCCGGCTTCAGGCCGGCGGCGTCGCGGCCGACCGCGAGGATCGCATTGGTCGCCTCGAAGGCCTCGATCAGCTTGGCCTGGACCAGGTTCGGCGCGGTGTCGCTCCAATTGCCGCCGGCGAAATATTCGATGACGTTGGGCGTGCGGGTGAGCGCGATCCGGGTGGTGTCGATATCGCGCTCGGCCGCGGGCTCGGCGACCACGAGCTGCCAGCCGACGCGCGGCAGGTTCTGCGGCGTCAGCTTGGGCTTCAGCGTGTAGAGGGTCAGCGGCTGGCTGACATCGGGCACCAGGCCGCAGCCCGCGAGGAGGCCCGCCGCGCCGATCAGGAACTGACGTCGAAGAAGAGTGCTCACTTCGGGGTGACCCCCTTGTTGCGGTCGCTCAGGAAGAAGCGCGCCGGATCGCGTTCGATCTCCTGGGAGATGCGGGCCAGCGAGGAAGCGAGGTCGCGCAATTGCGCTATGAGATCGGTCGCCTCGTAGAGCGTGCTGCCGGTGAATTGCTTGATCGGCTCGCGGTTGTCGGTGATGAGGCCGTTCAATTGGTCCGCGGTGGCGCGGAAGCTCGCCGACATCTCGTTGAAGCTCTGCATCGCCTTGCGGGCGTCGCCGGTGATGACGCCCTGGTTCTTGTTGAGCTGGGTCGCGAGATCGCGCATCTGCGCCCCGGCATCGGCGAAGTTCTGCACCGCCTTGTTGCCGTTATCGAGCAGCGCGTCGAGCTGGTCCTGGTGGCTCTTCAGCGTGACCGAGAGATCGCGCAGGTTCGAGAGCGTCTGGGTCATCGCCTCCTTGTTCTGGTCGCTCAGCATCGCGTTGAGATTGTCGGCAATCTTGCTGAACTTGGCCAGGAGGTTGGGCGCCTGGTTGACGAGCTGCTCGATCGCCGAGGACACGCCCTGCACCTCGTTCCCCGGCGGCAACAGCTTGGAATTGGCGGTGCCGCGGCTGATCTGCAGCACCGAGCCGCCGGCGATGCTCTGGATCTCGGTGGTCGCCCGGGAATCCTCGCGGATCGGCGTGCCTTCGCGGACCACGAAATCGACCCGCGCCAGCTCGGTGTTCTGCGGATCGATCCGGACATCGGTGATGCGCCCGACCGGGATGCCGCCGAACAGCACCGTGGTGTCGATGCGGAGCTGCGAGACCGAGCCGCCGAAGCGCGTGTAGTACGGCAGATAGGTGACCTCGCCGCGGAACTTCGCGACCCAGACCGCGAACAAGCCGGCGCAGATCACCAGGACCAAAACGAAGCCGCCGACGGCAAGGTGTCTGGCTCGGGTCTCCATGCGTCTATCCGTTCAGTTGGCGGGAAGGGCTTCGGAGGCGGCCGGATGATCGATTCCGGCCGCGCGCGCCCGGGGACCATGGAAATACGACTTGATCCACGGATGCTGGTCGCGCTGCAGTTCCGCCAAGGTCCCGACCTTGATCTTCTTGTCCACCAGGACGGCGATACGGTCGCAGATCGCGGCAAGGCTGTCCAGGTCGTGGGTCACCATCACCACGGTCAGGCCCAGGCTCTTCTGCAGGCTCTTGATCAGGTCGTCGAACTCGGCGGCACCGATCGGGTCGAGGCCGGCGGTCGGCTCGTCGAGGAACAGGATCTCCGGGTCGAGCGCCAGCGCCCGGGCCAGGCCCGCGCGCTTCTTCATGCCACCGGAGAGCTCCGACGGATACTTGGCGGCGGCACTGGCGGGAAGGCCGACCAGCCGGATCTTCAGCTCGGCGATCTCCGCGCGCAAGGCCGCGGGGATCGCGGTGTGCTCCTTGATCGGCGCCTCGATGTTCTCCTGCACCGTCAGGGAGCTGAACAGCGCGCCGTTCTGGAACAGCACGCCCCAGCGCTCCTCGATCTGCCGCCGCTGCGCGTCCGAGAGGTCGAGGATCGACTTGCCCAGCACCTGGATCGTGCCGGCCGCCGGACGGTTGAGGCCGATGATGGTCCGCAGCAGCACCGACTTGCCGGTGCCCGAGCCGCCGACGATGCCCATCACCTCGCCGCGCCTCACGTCGAGATCGACGCCGTCATGCACCACCTGCCGGCCGAAGCGGTTGACGATGCCGCGCAGCGAGATGATCACGTCGTCATTGTCGTGCCAGGCGGCCATCGCTCAGTACCCCAGGTACGAAAACAGGATCGAGAACAGCGCATCGAAGATGATGACCAGGAAGATGCTCTCCACCACCGAGCGCGTGGTCAGGCGCCCGACGCTCTCCGCGCTGCCGGACACGCGCAGGCCTTCGAAGCAGCCGACCAGCGAGATCAGGATGGCGAAGACCGGCGCCTTGATGATGCCGACCATGAACGTGTCGAGATTGACCGCGTTGTTCAGCAGCCGCCAGTACTGCGCGAAGCTGACATCGACCAGCACGACGCTCATGATCCCGCCACCGAGCAGGCCCATCATGTCCGCGAAGAAGGTCAGCAGCGGCAGCGCGATGATGAGCGCGATCACCCGCGGCGCCACCAGCACTTCCATCGGGTCGAGGCCGGTGACGCGGAGCGCGTCGACCTCCTCGTTGACCTGCATGGCGCCGATCTCCGCGGTGAAG
>DASZYM010000326.1:0-13035 GCA_035545355.1 Dongiaceae bacterium | reverse complement strand
ACGTAGGCGCGGAACGCGTCCCTAAGGCGCGCCGTGCTGGCGTCGTAGATGTCGTGGAGCCGCTTGACCGCCGCCTCGGCATTGTCGAAACGCTCGGGCTTGGTGGCATGCGGGGAAGCGAGGTCGTTCATCGCGACCTTTTAGCATATCCGCCGCGCAAAAGGCAGCGGCCAACTGGCTGTGTGGCGCGCGCGGGTCGTGCGGATCCCGCGCTCAGCCGAGCTTCTCGAAGTCGTTCATGGTGCGGACGGTGACGTCGAGGTCCTTCACCAGGCCGGTGGCCAGCGAATAGACCCAGCCATGGACGCTCACCTGCTGGCCGCGGCCCCAGGCCTCCTGGATGAAGACGTCGGAGGCGACGTTCTTCACCTGGCGGATGACGTTGAGCTCGCAGAGCCGGTTGTGCATCTGATCGTCGTCCCGGATCGCCTGCAGCTCGTGGCGATGGTCGTGATAGACCTCGCGGATCGGGTGCAGCCAGTGATCGACCAGGCCGCGGCGCTTGCCGTCGATCGCGGCGCGGATGCCGCCGCAGCCGTAATGCCCGACCACCATCACATGCCGCACCTTCAGCACGTCCACGGCGAATTGCAGGACCGAGAGGTAGTTCGCATCCTGCGGCGGGGCGAGGTTGGCGACGTTGCGGTGGACGAACAGCTCGCCGGGATCGAGTCCCACGATGTCGTTGGCCGGCACCCGGCTGTCGGCGCAGCCGATCCAGAGATATTCCGGCGCCTGCTGGCCCAGCAGGCGTTTGAAGAAATTGGGATCGGCGGAAACTTTCCCCGCCGCCCAGGCGCGGTTGTTGGCTTTCAGGTGATCGAGCATGGGTTCTGCCATAGCCGGAACCCCCCGGTACGGCAAGCCCCATCGGACGACACTTCCGCCGTTTCGACGCCGCGCCGTCAAAATTTGGACGCAATCTTTTGTTGAAGTACAGTTCGGCGTCGATCGGCCGGCCGGTTCTGTGGAGGGCCGCGGCCGATCGGGTGTAGGGGCGTATTCGGCCGGGCACGGCCGGGCAGCATCATGTCTTTTGAAGTCGCATCGGGCAGGCCGGTCCTCCCGGGCACGTCTCTCGTGCCGACGATGCTGCACGCCGATCCCACGCGGCCGGCGCCGTCTCCGTTTCGTCACCCGTTTCATCTCAGGGGCTCCCATGCGCGGTAGATTTCTCGCGTTCTCTTTCCTTGCGCTTTCGGCATTCACCTCTTGCCTCGCCATGGCGACCGGCGCTTCGGCCGACCCGGACGTGATCATCCGCCTGGGGTCCAGCAGCACGGATGGCCAGACGGTCGATCACTCCGGCGACCTGCGCACCACCCAGCTCCAGATCATCTCGGAGCGCGCGACGCCGGAGGCCTGCTTCACCTTCAACCAGCGCATCGATCGCGCGTCGGACATCAATCTCGAGAGCTACGTCTCGGTCGAGCCGCATGCCGAGATCGCCGCCACGGTCCAGGACTACAACCTCTGCCTCGAGGGTTTCGCCCATGGCGAGACCTATACGGTGAAGCTCCTGAGCGGCCTCCCAGCGATCGGCGGCGCCAAGCTCACGACGCCGGAAGAACACGAGGTCAAGATCGGCGACATGCGGCCGAGCGTGATCTTCGCCTCGACCGGCACCGTGCTGCCACGCCTCGGCAGCAAGGGCCTGCCGATCCAGACGGTGAACGTCTCGACCGTCCATCTGGTGATCGCCCGGATCAACGACCGCAACCTGATCGACCGGGTCAATGCCGGGAATTTCGACTATTTCGCCACCGCGACCTCGGTCGGCGAAAACGAGGGCGAGCCGATCTGGGAAGGCGACCTCCTGGTCGATAAGCAGCCCAACAAGCCGGTGGTGACCGCACTGCCGATCTCGGAGACCGTCGGCAAGCTCCGGCCCGGCCTCTATTTCGTCACCATCGTCTCGGCCGACGGCGTGCCGCTCAGGAACGAGAACGACTACGCGGTGCGCCCGACCAACCAGTGGTTCGTCGTCTCCGATGTCGGGCTCTCGACCTTCCTCGGGCAGGACGGCGTGACCGTCCAGGTGCGCTCGCTGCACACCACGCATCCGCTTTCCGGCGTGACCGTCGCCTTGCTCGCGCGGAACAACAAGGTGCTGGCGCGGGCCGCGAGCGACGATCAGGGCATCGCGCATTTCGATCCCGGCATGGCGCGCGGCAAAGGCGGCAACCAGCCGGCCGCGGTCTATGCCTATGGCGGCGCCGGCGACTTCTCCTATGTCCGGCTGGGCGGCCCGGCGCTCGATCTTTCCGATCGTGGCGTCGATGGCCGGCAGAATCCGGGTCCGCTCGACGTGATGGCCTTCTCCGAGCGCGGCATCTATCGCCCCGGAGAAACCGCGCATGTGACGCTGCTGCTGCGCGACGATCTCGGCCGCGCGGTCACCGGCCTGCCGCTGATTGCCAAGCTGCTCAATCCCGATGGCACGGAAGTCGACAGCCGCACCCTGAAGGATCAGGCGGGGGGTGGCTATGCGATGGATGTTCCCTTCCCGGTCTCGGCCAAGAGCGGGGAATGGACCGTCAGCGCGCGGGCGACGCCCGACGGCGACGAGATCGGCAGCGTGTCGTTCCAGGTCGGCGACTTCGTGCCGCCGCGGATCGAGTTCGATCTGAGCGCCACCCAGCCGATCGTCGAGCGCGATGCCGAGACGGACCTTTCGCTCGCCGCGCGCTATCTCTACGGCGCCCCCGCCGGCGGCCTTTCGGGCGAGCTCTCGGTCGTGCTGCGCCGCGCCGCCAACCCTTATCCCGCCTTCTCCGCCTACAGTTTCGGCGCCGAGCAGGACGACGACCTCGCCCCCATCCAGCTCGATCCGGTGAAGTTCACTACCGACGATGCCGGCAAGGCGACGCCGAGCTTCACCCTCAATGCGCTGCCCGACACGACCCAGCCGGTCGAGGCCGTGGTCCATGCCAGCGTGTTCGACGTCGGCGGCCGCCCGGTGGAGCGGACCGTCACCCTGCCGGTGCATAGCCAGGACTTCGCGATCGGCATCAAGCCGAACTTCACCGGGCATTTGGGCAGTGATGCGATGGCGAGCTTCAGCGTCGTCACGGTCGATCCCGCCGGCAAGCAGATCGCCCGTTCGGGTTTGAACTGGCAGCTCGTCGAATCGTTCTACGAATACCGGCTGACCAGCGACATCAACGGAAATTGGGACTGGCGGGTCGTCGAGCGCGATTCCGCGGCGCTGGCCGGCGGCAGCCTCGATACCCTCGCCGACAAGCCGATCGATATCGGTCATCAAGTCGGCGACGGGCAATTCCGCATCGAGGTCTTCGATCCCAAGGGCACGGTGATGTCGAGCACCGGCTTCTATGCCGGCTGGTGGGACAGCTCGTCCCGGGTCGCCCACGCGCCCGATCAGGTGACGGTATCCTCGGATCGGCAGACCTATGCACCAGGCGACACCGCGCATCTCATGGTGAAGTCGCCCTATGACGGCGACGCACTCTTTGCTGTGGTCGATCGCGGCGTGCGCCAGACCTTCAACCAGCGTCTGACGAAGGACGGCACGGTGGTCAATGTGCAGATCCCGAGCGATGCCGGTCCGGGCGTCTATGTGGTGGTCACTTCCTTCGCGGCGCCCGATGCGAAGCGCAGTGCGCTGCCCAGCCGCGCCATCGGCACGGCCTGGCTGCCGATCGATCCGAAGCTGCACAAGCTGGATATCGCGATCGGCACGCCCGACGAGATCCTGCCATCGCAGACACTCGACGTGCCGGTCGACGTGACCGGTGCCGCGCCGGGCGAGTCGGTATACCTGACCTTGGCCGCGGTCGATGACGGCATCCTGCAACTCACCGGCTACAAGACGCCGGACCCGCTGCAATACTATTTCGGCAAAAGGCGGCTCGGCGTCGATATCCGCGATCTCTACAGCGATCTGATCGACCCATTGGATGCAAAGCGCGGTGCCGTCCGCACCGGCGGCGATGCCTTGCCCGAAGCGCGCCAGCTCGCCAATGCGCCCAAGCACAACACCCAGGTGGTCGCCCTCTATTCCGGCATCGTCACCCTGGGCGCCGACGGCAAAGCGCATATTCCGCTGGCGATCCCGGATTTCAACGGCCGTCTGCGGCTGATGGTCAGCGCCTGGTCGCCGACCAAGGTCGGCGGCGCCGAGCGCATGCTGACGGTGCACGCGCCGATCGTCGCCGAGCTCTCCATGCCGCTCTTCATGGCGCCCGGCGACATTGCGCGCGCGACGCTCAGCCTCAGCAATCTCGCCGCACCCGTCGGCGACTATCACGTGTCGTTGACCGCGACCGGTGCGCTGGCCGACGAGCCGCAGTTCAACACCGCCAACGCGATCCCGCTCGGCGCCAAGCAGGCCTGGCGCGGCACGGCCAATCTGCTGGCGCTCGATGCCGGCGATGGCGGCGTGCATCTCAAGCTCACCGGACCGGACGGCTTCACCCTGGAGCGCGACTGGATCATGACCGTCCGGCCGCAGAATCCGATCGCGGTCGAGCGCCGCGTCGCCACGCTCCAGCCAAACCAGGACTACGCCGTGAACTGGGATGCGGCCGCCGGCTTCTTCCGCGAGACCGCGCGCCTCAATGTCAGCGTCAGCGCCGTGCCCGGCTTCGACGTGCCGGGCCTGGTGGGACAGCTCAGCCGCGATCCCTTCTGGTGGACCTCCAATCGTGTCTCCAGCAACGTGCCGCTGCTCGACTACCGCGACGCTTGGCAGCAGGACGGGCTCGGCGACGCCAAGGCACAGGGGGAGCGGATGGAAGACGGCATCCGCGACGCGCTCGGCATGCAGGTCGCACGCGGTACCTTCGCACCGGGCTGGCTCTATTGGGATGAGGCCGAGGAGGAATGGCTGACGCCCTTCGTCCTCGATTTCCTCACCCGCGCCCGCGAGCAAGGCTACGACGTGCCGGATCTCGCCTATACCCGTGGGATCCGCTGGATGACGCGCTTCGTCTCCCAGGACCGCGACAGCGACCACGATCTCGCGGTCGAATCCTATGCCTATTACGTGCTGGCGCGGGCGCACAGCATGGATGCCGGCCGGTTGCGCCGGTTCTACGAGTCGCGCGGCGACAAGCTGCCGACGGACCTTGCCCGGGCGCAAGTCGGCGCGGCTTTGGCACGGCTCGGCGATATGGCCGATGCCAAGGCGCTGTTCGAGAAGATCGGCTCCGACGACCTGATGAAGCTCGCCTCCTTCGGCGAGCGTGGCAGCCCCTATGACTATTCCTCGCCGATCCGCGATCGCGCCGGCATCATCGCGATGATGGCCGAGAGCGGCGTGGTCGATCCCGCCCATGTCACGAAACTCGCCGCCGCCTTGGCCGACGAGGTGGCCGATGCCGAGGATCTGAGCGCCCAGGAAATGGCCTGGCTGCTCTATCTCTCCGCCGATCTGCGCCCGCTCGCGACGCCGATGCAGCTTGGCGTGGACGGCAAGCCGGTGGATGACGGGACGAAATCGCTGTTCCGCCGCTTCGCCGGCGCCGAGGACAAGGCCGATACCCTGGCGGCGTTGCACAACAGCGGCGACCGCCCGCTCTATGTCTCGGTCTCGGCGGTCGGCAACCCGATGGGCGATCTGCCGGCGGTCGACCACGGCTTCGACATCGAGCGCAAGATCGTCGATCGCTTCGGCAACGATGTGGACCTCAATGCCATCAAGCAGAACGACCTGCTGGTGGTGATCGTCGAGGGCCATGTCGAAGCCTATGCCGGCGGGCAGACGACGGTGGCCGACATGCTCCCGGCCGGGTTCGAGATCCAGAACCTGTCGCTCGCTTCCGGCAGCCGCACCGACGACCTCAACTGGCTGGGTGATCTCAGCCGGCTGCAGCAGGCCGAGTATCGCGAGGACCGCTTCGTCGCCACCGCCGACATCACGCAGTTCTATTGGGACGATCCGGGCAAGTTCCGCATGGCCTACATGGTCCGCGCGGTAACGCCCGGCGAGTACGTGCTGCCCGGCATCTATGTCGAGGATCTGTTCCGTCCCGCGGTCTATTCCCGTGGCCCGGCGCTGCATATCAAGATCCTGCCGAACTGAGATGGCGCGGCGGCTGCAATCCTGGGGCTTTGCGATCGGGGTCGGCCTGCTCTGGCTGATCGCGATCGCAGGCCTGCTGGACCGGCTTTCGCCGCCGGATCTCGCGCGCTATCGGACGCAGTCGGTCGCGGTCATCGACCGGCATGGCGAAGTGCTGCGCACCTTCGCGACCAAGGAAGGCGCGTGGCGGCTCCCGGCCGATCCGGCGAAGGTCGATCCGCTCTATCTCAAGATCCTGCTCGCCTACGAGGATCACCGCTTCGCCGATCATCCCGGCGTCGATCCTTTTGCCGTGCTGCGCGCCTTGTGGCAGCTCACCGAGCAGGGCCATGTGGTCTCCGGCGCCTCCACCATCACGATGCAGACCGCGCGCCTGCTGGAGCCGCGACGGCGCACCCTGGGTTCGAAGCTGATCGAAGCCGTGCGCGCCTTGCAGCTCGAGCATCGCTATTCCAAACAGGAGATCCTCGCGGCGTATCTGACGCTGGTCCCATGCGGCGGCTCGCTGGAGGGGATCCGCGCCGCGTCGCTCGCCTATTTCGGCAAGGAGCCGCGGCGTCTAACGGAAGGAGAAGCCGCGCTGCTGGTCGCCTTGCCGCGCGATCCCGAGCATCTGCGCCCCGATCGTTTCCCCGAGGCCGCGCGCCGGGCACGCAATGCGGTGCTGGAACGCGCGGCCGCCGCTGGCGTCATCGATGCCGAAGCCGCGCGCCGCGCCGAGGCCGAACCGGTCCCGACTGCGCGTCTGCCGCTGCCCTTCCTGGCACCGCACTTGGCCGAGCGCCTTGCCGCCGCGGCACAGCCGGGTGAGGCGGAGATCGCCACCACCTTGGATGCCGATCTGCAGGCGCGGCTCGAGGCCTTGCTGCAGCGCCAGGTCCAGGGTCTCGACCGCTCCGTCGGCGTCGCCGCGATCGTGATCGACAACCGCGACATGTCGGTCAGGGCCTATGCCGGTGCCGCCGACTATTTCGACGAGCAGCGGCTCGGCATGATCAACATGGCGGCGGCGATCCGCTCGCCGGGCTCGGCGCTGAAGCCCTTCATCTACGGCATCGCCTTCGACCGGCTGATCGTGCATCCCGACACCCTGATCGACGACACGCGGCGCGATTTCGGCGGCTATATCCCCGGCAATTTCGACGACGGGTTCCACGGCGAGGTGACCGTGCGCGAGGCGTTGCAGCGCTCGCTCAACATCCCCGCGGTCAAGCTCCTCGACCGCATCGGCCCGATCAGCTTCGACGCCGCGTTGCAGCGGGTCGGCGTCAGCCTGCGCTTCAACCGCGACAAGGGTCCGCCGGCTCTGCCGCTGGCGCTGGGTGGGGCCGGCATCGACCTCGAGGACCTCGTCATGCTCTATGCCGCTTTGCCGGCGGGCGGCGAGGTCCGGTCGCTGCGCTTCCTCGCCACCGACCGGGCGGCCGATCGCGGCCGCCTCATGGGACCCGCTGCGGCCTGGTATGTCGCCGATATCCTGCAAGGCGTGCCGACGCCCGACGGCCGCTTGGATTCCGCCGTTGCGGCGCATCGCGCGCTCGGCTTCAAGACCGGCACCTCCTACGGCTATCGCGATGCCTGGGCGGTCGGCTTCACTGCCGATGCGACGATCGGCGTCTGGGTCGGGCGGGCGGACGGCACGTCCTGTTCCGAATGCATCGGCATGCAGAGTGCCGCGCCGCTGCTGTTCGGCGTCGCCGATCTGCTGCCGCCCGCGCAACCGGTCGCGGCCGCCGCGCCGCCGCCGGGCGTCATCGCCGGCCCGACCGACGTCCTGCCGGAGGGACTGCGCCGCTTTGCCGACAATGCCGGCCCGCTCGCCGCAATCCGCGGCATCGACCGACCGCTCAGGATCACCTTCCCGCTGGACGGCAGCACGGTGATGCTGGACCCCGCCGGTGCCGCGGCACCGCTCGCTTTGCGTGCCAGCGGCGGGCGCGGCGCGCTGACCTGGATCGTGAACGGCCAGCCGCTCCAGACCGGCGCGCATCGCTGGGACGGAAGCTGGACGCCCGACGGCGACGGCTTCGCCGAGATCGAGGTCATGGATTCCGCCGGCAACAGCGATTCCGCCGAGGTCTTCCTCCAGGCGGCGGACGGCGATGCCGCGCCGCTTCGGCCTTCGGCGCTGCAACCAGCCACGCAATAGCCCTCGCTTGCCCGGCCGCTCCCGTGCTACCAGGAACGGGGGAAACACTGCAGCTTCGAGCGGCGCATGAACGCTTCGGCACAGACCTTCCTGCTGGCCTTGTCGGCGCTGTTCTCCATCGTCAACCCGATCGGCGTCGCCTTCATCTTCAGCACGGTCACCGCCAGCCGCTCCCATGCCGAGCGCCTGCAATTGGCGGCGCGCATCGCCTTCTATTCGGCCCTCGTCATGCTGGTGGCGCTTTGGGGCGGCGCCTATGTGCTGAGCTTCTTCGGCATCAGCCTGGCGGCCTTGCGCATCGCCGGCGGGATCGTGGTCGGGATCAACGCCTGGCTGCTGCTGCAGGCGCCCGAGCGCACCGAAGAAAGAAAGCAGCAGCAGGCTGCGGAATCCGAGGGCATCGACGCGGTCGCCTTCTTCCCGCTGACTATTCCCTTCACCACCGGGCCCGGCACCATGTCGGTCGCGATCGCGCTCGGCTCCAACCGGCCCAATTCCGGGCCGGAAGCCTTGAGCTTCGTACTCGGCGCCTCGGCCGCGGCCGTCGTGGTGGCGCTGATCATCTGGGTCACCTATGCTTTCGCCGACCGGCTGACCGCGATGCTCGGGCGCAGCAAGGCCCAGGTGGTGACCCGGCTCGCGGCATTCCTGCTGCTCTGCGTCGGGACGCAGATCGCGATGAACGGCGTCGCCGATTTCGCCCGGAGTCTGTGAAGAGGGAGGCCTGCAATGTCGACCGGATTGCTCATTCTGACGCTCCTGCACACCGCCATCAGCCTGGTCGCCATCGTCGCCGGGATCGCGGTGGTGCGGCAGCTCATCGCCGCGCGCATCGATCCGTTCTGGACGCGCTGGTTCCTGATCTTCGCGATCGCGACCAGCGTCACCGGCTATTTCTTTCCCTTCGCCGGGGTCACGCCGGCGCAGATCGTGGGCGCGGTCGCGCTGGTGATCCTGGCGCTGGTGCTGGTCGCGATCAGGCAAAGCCGGGCGGGCGCCTGGCGCTGGATCTATGCGGCGGGCATGGTGGTGAGCACCTATCTCCTCTGCTTCGTGCTGGTGGTGCAGCTCTTCAAGCATGTGCCGTTCCTGACGCCGCTGGCGCCCACCGGATCGGAGCCGCCGTTCAAGATCGTGCAGCTCGTCCTGCTGCTGGTCTTCGTCGCGCTGGGCGTCCAATCGGTGCGCAAGTTCCGCCCGGCGCTCACCTAGCTGGGAGTCGTCAGTCCCAGTCGGGGCCGAAGCCGGGGCTGACGCAGCGCTGGTTCTTGGGCAAGGCGGCGATCGCCTTGCGGTCGGCGTCGTCCAGCGCGACCTTCCGGCAATCGAGATTGGCCTGCTGGCCTTCGCGCCGGCCGGATTTCGGGATCGCGGCGACGCCTTCCTGGTCCAGCAGCCATTTGAGCGCGACCTGCGCCGGCGTCGCGTCGTGCTTTTTCGCGATCGCATCCAGCGTCGCGTGCTGCGCGAGACGGCCTTGCGCCAGGGGGCAATAGGCGACCAGGGGAATCTTTCGCTTCTGCATGTAGGCCAGCAGCTTCGACTGGTCGAGCAGCACGTGGTATTCGACCTGGTTGCAGGCGATCGGCGCGCCGATCTCCTCGACCGCCTGTTTCAGCAGGGCGACGGTGAAATTGGCGACGCCGATCGCGCGGATGCGGCCCTCGGCTTTCAGCTTCAGCATCGCCTCCAACGTGGCGCGGAGATTCATGCTCCGCGACGGCCAATGGATCAGGTAGAGATCGAGTCGATCGAGGTGCAGCTTCTTCATGCTGGCGTCGAAGGCGCGGCGCAAGGCGTCGGGCGCGAGGTTCTCCGGCCAGCATTTGGTGGTGACGTGGATCTCGCCGCGCGGCACGCCGCTCTCGGCCAGCGCGGCGCCGACCGCTTCCTCGTTGCCATACATCTCCGCCGTGTCGATATGGCGATAGCCGAGCGCCAGCGCGCTCTCGACCGCCTTGCGGCAGGCATCGCCTTGCAGGCGATAGGTGCCGAGGCCGAGCTTGGCGAAGGCAATACCTTGGGTCTCGATGACGGAGGTCATGCTGGGTCCTGTCGTGGGAGTGAAATCAGCCGCGGCGGAGGCGATGCAGCACGATCTCCGGCGGGCAGTTGAAGCGCACATGCACCAGCGATGTGCCGGCGCCGCGCGAGGTGTAGCCGGTCATCCGGCCGTGGCGCCAGAGCCCGGCGCCGAACCGGCGCGGCAGGCCGCGGGTCTGCAGGATCACGGGTATCCCGCCCGGCAGGCAGATCTGGCCGCCATGGGTATGGCCGGAGAGCATGGCGTCGAAGCCGGCGGCCTCGGCGCCGGCATAGGTCTCCGGCGAATGCGAGAGCAGGATCGCGACCGCGCCCTCGGGGATGCCGGCGCGCGCGGCGGCGAAATCGTGGGTGCCGAAGTAATGCGCGTCGTCGATGCCGGCGAGATGGATGCGCGCGCCGCCGCGCTCGATCGCCACATTCTCGTTCATCAGCATCGCGATGCCCATCGCCTCCAGCGCCGGGAGCATGTCGATGGAATCGTGGTTGCCGAGCACGCCATGGACCGGCGGCTTCAGGCGCGCGGCGATCCGCGCCATGCGCTCGAGCACGGCCTCGGTGCCGCCCCAGCTCAAGGCGCGATAGTCGCCGGTCAGGACACAGTGGTCGTAGCGGAGCCCGCCCAGGATCCGCTCCAGCGCGTCCATCGCCGGCGGGTTGGCATCGGCATGGAGGTCGGTGAGCTGCAGGATGGTGAAGCCGTCGAACGCGGCGGGAAGATGCGGGAAGCGGAGCTCGTTCTCGCGCACCTGGATCCGTGCCGCGTTGCGCAGGCCGCGCCCGTAGAGCAGCGAGAGCCGCAGCGACAGGCGCACGCAGGCATGCAGCGAGACCGGCCCGTCCACGTGGAGGAAGCGGTGCAGCGGGCGGAAAATGTGGTGGGTATGCCCTTCCTCCATCGCCCGGCGGCGGCGGATGAAATCCGGCGGCAGGCGGCGGTCGAGGGCGGCGGTGTCCGGCATCAGGTCACGCGGCGCATGGGCTACTCCCGACGGCCGGCGAGATGCTGCGCCAGGCTGCGGCGCACCTCTTCCGGCGCCACCTGCTCCAGCGCCGCGCAGAGCTCGCGCAGGCGCCGGCGCTCGTCGTAGAGCTGGTCCAGCAGCGAGAGCACGACCGGCAGCGTGTCCTCGTCGATCTGCATCTCGTCGCGCAGCTCCAGGATCAGCCGAATGCGCGCCACGTCGATCTCGCGGAAACGATAGCCGGCGGCACCGCCCTGGGCGTCACCTTGGGCACCGGCTTGCGGCCGCACCCAGCGATTGGCGATCCAGCGTTCGAGATCGGCCCGCGCCAGGCCGGAGAACTCCGCCATCAGGACGTCGATGGTGATCATGATCCCGCCTCCATGCCGCGCCGCGGATCGGCGGGGCGCTCGGGTTTCCAGTTGCGCAGGAAGTCTTCGAGCGCCGCGTCGGGCGGGCCGATCACCACGCGCAGCGTGGCGTAGTGGTCGCCGGCCGCGTGCTGCCCATGCGCCGGCACGCCGCGGCCGCGCAGCCGCAGCTTGGTGCCGGTATCCGAATGCTGCGGCACCCGCGCCCGCACGAGGCCTTGCGGCGTCGGCACCTCGATCTGGGCGCCGAGCACCGCTTCCGGCACGCTGACCGGCAGGTCGAGCAGGATGTCCTGCCCCTCGCGGCGGAACAGGCGATGCGCGGCGACATGGATCTCGATCAGCGCATCGCCCGCGGCGCCGCCATTCGCGCCGGCGCCGCCCTGGCCGCGCAGCCGCAGGACCTGCCCCTCCGAGGTGCCGGGCGGGATCTTGACGTCCAGCACCCTGCCGTCGGGCAGGGTCAGCCGCCGGGTCGCGCCGATCACGGCATCGAGGAACTCGACCGCCAGCGTGTAATGCTCGTCGCGGCCGCGGCGCGGACGGGTGCTGCGGGCCTGGCGCTCCTCCTCGAACATCGAGCCGAAGAGGTCGCTGAGGTCCTCCTCGCTCCAATTGCCGCCGCCGCCCGCACCCGCGCCCGCGCCCGCCGATTGCCAGCGCCGCGAATAGTGACGGCCCGATGCGCCCTCGGCATAATCGCGATAGGATCCGCCACCCTGAGCGCCGTGCGGCGCGCGCTCCTGGCCCTGCGCGTCGATCTCGCCGCGATCGAACCGCGCGCGCTTCTCCGGATCCGAGAGCAGCTCGTTGGCGGCCGAGACCGCCTTGAACTTCGCCTCGGCCTCGGCATTGCCGGGATTGAGATCGGGGTGATGCTGCTTGGCGAGCTTGCGATAGGCCTTGCGGATGTCCTCCGCGCTGGCGCCGCGCGACACGCCGAGCGTCTTATAGGGATCGTCCAAGATCGCTGTCTCCCGTCGCGGTCATCGATCGCCGCCCGCCCTTTCATGGAAGAAAGCCGGGCCGGTTCGGTTCCCTGAGCATAACGTCAAGTCGAGGAGAATGCCCATGGCCGAGGATCTCGCCCGAGCCGGCATCGTCGTCACCGGCGGTCCGGGCGCGGGCAAGACCACGCTGATCGCGGCCGCGCTGCGCGCGGAGCGCGGCTGAGCGGTTCTCGAAGCAACGGCGATGCCCTATCCTGACCGGCATGAAGCTCCTCTTCCTCTATGGCCCGCCGGCGGCGGGCAAGCTCACCATCGGCAAGGCGCTGGCCGCGACGACCGGCTTCGCGCTGTTCCACAACCATCTCATCGTCGACGCGCTCGGCGCGGTCTTCCCGTTCGGCAGCCCGTCCTTCGTCGCCTTGCGCGAGGCGTTCTGGCTCGCGACCTTCCGCGCCGCGGCGAAAGAGCGCCGGTCTTTGATCTTCACCTTCGCGCCGGAGCCGACCGTGGC
>DASZYM010000325.1:0-2744 GCA_035545355.1 Dongiaceae bacterium | reverse complement strand
GCTGATGCCGCTGGAGAAGGTCAGGAAGGTCCTGAAGATCGCCAAGGAGCCGATCTCCCTCGAGACGCCGATCGGCGACGAGGAGGATTCCCATCTCGGCGACTTCATCGAGGACAAGAACGCGGTGCTGCCGCTCGACGCGGCGATCCAGGCCAACCTGCGCGAGACGACCACGCGCGTGCTGGCCTCCTTGACCGCCCGCGAGGAGCGCGTGCTGCGCATGCGCTTCGGCATCGGCATGAACACCGACCACACGCTGGAGGAAGTCGGCCAGCAGTTCTCGGTGACCCGCGAGCGCATCCGCCAGATCGAGGCCAAGGCGCTCCGGAAGCTGAAGCATCCGAGCCGGTCACGGAAGCTCAGGAGCTTCCTCGATACCTAGCCAGAGAACAGATGTCAGATGTCAGAAGGGTGGCACGATCCGCGTCCCGCGCCTTCTGACATCTGATCTCTGACATCTGTCATCCGATGCGGATCCTGGTCTTCTACGGCTCCTACCGCCGCGACCGGATGGGCATCCGGCTCGCCAACTACGTGGTCGAGCAGCTCAAGGCCCGCGGGAACGACGTCGCGCTGATCGACGCCAAGGCGGTCGATCTGCCGATGCTCGACCGCATGTACAAGGAATACGCGCCCGGCACGGCGCCCAAGCCGCTGCAGGACCTCGCCGACAAGATCAAGGCGGCGGATGCCTTCGTGTTCGTGGCCGGCGAATACAATTGGGGACCGCAGCCGGGCCTCAAGAACTTGACCGACCATTTCCTGGAGGAATGGTTCTGGCGCCCGGCGGCGATCGTCAGCTATTCGGCGCAGCGCATCGCCGCCGCGCGCTCCAATCTCATCTGGCACGGCATCCTTTCGGAGATGGGCATGGTGGTGATTTCCAGCACCGTCATGGTCGGCCCGATCGTCGAGGCGCTGGACGAAAACAGCCGCCCGATCGGCCCCTCCGGCGCCTATCTGGAGAAGACCTTCCCGCGCTTCGCCGAAGACCTCGCCTGGTGGACCGAAGCGGCGAAGACGCAGCGCGAGAAGCGCAAGCCGCCATATTGAGTCCTCACCCGAGCCGCATCGAGAGCTCGACGTCCTCGGCGAAGGGCGTGGAGAGGTAGCCGTTCGCCGGTGCGCGGACGCAAGCGAGGTAGTCGGGGCTGTAATCGGCATTGTCGGCGATGATGCAGGCGCCCGGCCGGAGCCGGCTTTCGACCAGGCCCAGGATCTCGGGGTAGAGCGCCTTGGCGCCGTCGAGCAGCAGCAGGTCGATCGTGTCGGGCAGGTCGGCGCTCAGCGTCTTCAGCGCGTCGCCTTCGCGGATCTCCACCAGATCGATGAGCCCGCCCTCGGTCAGGTTGCGGCGGGCGCGCGCGACCTTGGAGGGCTCGAATTCGCTGGTGATCAGGCGGCCGCCGCCATTGTCGCGGAGTGCCGCGGCGAGATGCAGGGTCGAGATGCCGAACGAGGTGCCGAATTCGACGATGCTGCGCGCGCCCGAGCTGCGCGCCAGCATGTAGAGCAAGGCTCCGGTCTCGCGCGAAACGGCGAGCGGGTATTCCTTCAGACGGCCATAGAAGTCGCGATACCCGGTCTTGCTGCGCATCAGGCGCTGGTGATCCGCGTCGGTGAAGCTCGCGAAGGCCGGATCGTTGCGCGGCGATGCGGCCTCCGCCTCGGCGAACAGTCGGGCGAGCAGCGGCGCCACGGGGGCGGTGGTGAGGGTGTTCATGGTCGATCTCCAATCTCGATTTGCGCGTTCTTGCGTCGGGTCAGAAATACGACTAATCCTTCAGGTTTCCTATTCGCATTGCCCGGGCGCGCTATGGCGAACCGCCGAAGACCGCAGATTTCCTCGCGAAAACAGCCCAAGCAGGCGCGCTCGAACGAGCTCGTGGCGGCGATTCTGGGCGCCGCTGTTCAGGTTCTGGCGAAGGAGGGCGCGCAGCGTTTCACCACGCTGCGGGTGGCCGAGCGCGCCGGGGTCAGCATCGGCTCGCTCTACCAGTATTTCCCCAACAAGGCGGCGATCCTCTTCCGCCTGCAGAGCGACGAATGGCGCCAGACCACCGCGCTGCTGCGCGCCATCCTGGAAGACACCGAGACGCCGCCGCTCGAACGGCTGCGGGCGCTGGTGCATGCCTTCATCAAGTCGGAATGCGACGAGGCGGCGGTGCGGGTGGCGCTCGACGATGCGGCGCCGCTCTACCGCGATGCGCCCGAGGCGGAGGCGGCGAAGGCGTCGGGCGCGCGCACGATCCGGCTTTTCATGCGCGAGGCGCTGCCGAAGGCGTCGGAACCGACGCGTGCCTTGGCCGGGGAGTTGATCAAAACGACCTTGAGCCAGGTCGGTAAGAGTTTCTCCGAGAGCCCGCGCAGCCGCGCCGAGATTGCGGCCTATGCCGATGCGATGGCCGACATGTTCTGCGCCTACCTACGGAGCCTCGCGCGCGGCTGAGCTATCGGTCCACGGGATCGGGGATGGTCAACGGGCCGCAATCGTCATCGGCGATGAAGATCGCCAGCAATTCGGCGGGCTCGGTCGTGCTGGCATTCTCGGCGAAGAGATGCACGGCGCCCGGCGGCTCGAACCAGGACTGGCCGGCCGTGTAGGTTTCGGCAGGGCTGCCCAGAAGCTGCGAGCGCAGGGCGCCCTTCAGCACATAGGCGGTCACCGAGCCGGGATGGCGGTGCCGCGGCGTATAGGCATTGGGCGGAAAGGCGACCAGCGCGGTGGTGATCGACTTGCCGGG
>DASZYM010000324.1:0-12971 GCA_035545355.1 Dongiaceae bacterium | reverse complement strand
GTCGAACCGCCGCTCCTTGTCCAGCCGCTCGAGGAAATCGACTGCGCGCTCCACGGAGAGCTGGGGCCGTACCGCCTCTTCGGTCCAGCCGAGGGAGAACGGATCGACCAAGGTGACATTGTCGAGGCCGCTCAGCGGCTCCAGAACCTCGGATCGGATGCGGCGGGTTCGCAGCAGGATGGTGACGGCCCAACCGGACCGCGCCGCCAGCATCCTGGCGACGGCGACCAGCCATATGGCGGGACCTTCGGCGAAGTTGGTGTCCACCTCGGCGAAGATCGCGACGCGCATCGTCAGGCCCGCATGAGTTCCAGCGCTTCGAGCACATGCACGGAATCGCGCAACGAGCAGCGATCGGGCTGCCGGCGATTCTTCACGGCACCGACAAAGGTCGACATCTGGCTCTCGAACATGTTCGACGGCCCGGCTTTGATCTCGGTGCGGCCGGCGGAATAACCTCCGGCTTCGCGGATCGCGAAGACGAATTGCGGCCAGTCGGACTGGATCGATCCCACGAACGTCCCATTGTCGCCCTGCACTTCCATGATTTGGGTGAAGGCTGGGGTCAGCAGGTCCGCCTCGATGATGACCGGCACGCCGGATTCGGTCCTGCACTGCACCAGGACGAAGTCCTCGGCATCGACCGCCTCTTCGACGCCGTTGATCACGCGCCGTGGGCGGTAGAGCTCGTGCATCATTACCTTGGCCGCCGTGATGGGTCCGAAGTTCCAGATCGCGAGATCCAGCATGTGGACGAGCATCTCGCTGACGGCGCCGCCGCCGGTCTCGCGGCGATGCTTCCACAAGGCCGCGGAGCCGCGGCCGCCGATCCTGAGCGTCGCGACGGCGATCTTGCCGAGGACTTTGCTCGTGCCGGTTTTCTCCGTGCCGTCGAGGATCTGCCGTGCCTGTTCGAAGACCGGGGCGAAGCGATAGATATAGCCCACCATGCCGATCCGCCCGGACTGATCCGCCAGGGCGAGCAGGGCGCGTGCCTCGTCGGCGGTTTCGCAGAGCGGCTTTTCGCAGAAGAAGTCCTTGCCGGACGCGATCGATGCGCGGACCAGGGCGGCATGTGTCGGGGTCGGTGTGCAGAGATCGACCGCGACGACCTTCGGATCGGCAAAGATCGCTTCCACGATCTCGGTCCAGCCCACCTTCTCACGTTCCGCGAGCGCACGGGCCAGCGCCGGATCGCGGTCGGCGACGACGATCTCGATCTCGCCGGCACTCCGCAGGCCGGCAATGTGCTTTGGTGCCTGCTTGCCGCAGCCGATCAGCCCGATACGCATATCACCCGCCAGGATCCTGGAGATACTTGCGCCATGACAGCGCCATGTTCGGTTCCCGCAAGGTGTCGGGCAAAGGCGCGATCCGGGCGGGAACACCGATCGCGAGCGAACCGGCGGGAACATCCTTCGTTACCACGGCGCCCGCAGCCACGAACGAGCCTGCGCCCAGGGTCACGCCGGGGCAGAGCACGACTCCGCCGCCCACGGTGACGTTGTCCTCGACGGTGCAGCCTTGCGGACGGTATTCGTCGCGGCGACGCAACGGAAAGCGGTCGTTCGTCACCGTGACGTTCGGGCCGAAAAACACGCGATTCCCGATCCGGCAATGCGTTGGAATGAAGCAGCCGGCTTCGATCTTGACGAAGCTTCCGATCGTCACCTGGCCCTCGATCACCACGTTGGTGCCGATCGTCACATGGTCACCGAGGCGGGTATCGCCGCGAATGAGAACATGATGCCCAGTCTGAAGATGATCACCGGCGACGACATCGCAATAGATGATCGTTCCGGACCGGATGCGAGCATGGGCGCCGAGCCGGACCGGCTGGCATCCCTCGCGGTACCGCAGGCCGACCTGGGAGCCGGGCTGTATCTCGGAGTCCGGCGCGTCTGCAACAAGCAGATTCATGGCATAACAATTCTAAAGTCTCGGGTCCTTCCCACGAATCGGGAGGCCATTCCTGAATACCGTCTCGGAACAATGGCGTCGAGTGGCGAACCGGCAGCAAAAGCGCCTCATCTCGTCAGAAAGGCCGCGTCGAACCGGAAATGCTGGTTACCGCCGCCGGTGTCCTGGATCGTGAGTCGGTCGCGGGCGGCGCTGATGGACGCGACGCTCGACCAGCCTTCGAGGATCGGGGCGCCGCCGATGACGTTGCGGACCTCGACGGAGCCCTCCGGCGACAGGTGCAGGGCGGTCGGGATGCCCTGGCGGGCCCATTCGTTTTCGGCGATCGAAGCCTTGTGGCCGTTGCCGGCATAGGTGCGGCCTTCCTCTAGGCCGAGCACGCCGCGATGACGGCCGTTCCACGGCGCGTAGTCGCGGCCGCCATTGGAGAACCACATCATCGTGATCGGATAGTCCTTCGGATTCTTCAGCGAGAGGAAGAGGTCGCCCCGGTCCGGGCGAAGCGCTGCCGCCCAGCCGAGCGGATTGCGCGGGTCTTCGATCAGGGACACGAAGTCCTCGTGATTCTCGGCGATCGGGTAGTGGGTGAGATCGGCGAAACCGCCATCGGCCAAGGGTGCCTTGGCAACATCGGTGAAACGGGCGGGATAGCGCAGCCGCGAGCGGCCAAGCCTGGCGTCGGGCTCGAGCGCCGTCCCCGGCGTCTCGCCGAACAGCTTCGGCGAGAACGAGACCCTGCCGGGTGCGTCGAAACGGGTCATGCCATGATTGGCGACCGGCACCGCGCCGTCGCCGCCGACGAAGATATGACGCTCGTAGAGAAAGGGGTGGCCGTCACGCAGGGTGAACTCCTTCACCAGCCGCGCGCCCAGGATCGGACGCGCCAGCTCGTAGCGCGCCACCGTGCGATCATCGGCCCGTGTTGACCCGACGACTTTCCAAGGCGAATTGGCCGGCCAGCCATGCGGCGGCCCATCGTCGAGATCGCTGCCGCCGAACGGGGCGCAGAAGAAGTCGCCGGACAGGAACCGCAGATTTCCGGGCATTGCCGCGTCTTCGGTGACCTGCGGATCGTCAACCCAGGGTGCCGTATGGAGCGGCCGGATCGTCCGCGCGCCATGGGTGATCTCGAGGCTGCGCACGTGGCCGACGCGGAGGTCGAGCACCGCTCGGATCCCCTCGGCTTCGATGCTGTGGAACACGTCGTCCTTCATAACCGCACCGGCAGGCCGGTCTCGGCGCTTTCGATCGAGGCCTGCGACAGGCGGAGCGCCGCGAGGTTGCCGCGGGCGGAATTGATCGGCTCCTTGCCGGTTTCGATCGCCACCAGCAGCGCGCCCATCGTGCCGGCAAACCCGTCGTTGAACCAGGTGCCGGTCAGGGCGGGCTGCGCGACTCCCTCGGCCGTCGTCAGGGTGACACGCTGCCGGCCGAGATCGGGCCCGGTGCTGCGCAACACGCCCTGGGTGCCGACGATCGTGGTCGTGTCGGACGCGCCGCAAGGTGCGTTGGCGTCGAAGACCAGCGAGGCATGCCCGCCGGGATAGGTCACCAGCGCCTGCGAGAGAAGGGGTGCATGCATGCTCTGCCCTTCGGCGCGGCCGACGGTGGCAAAGACGCGCTCCGCGCGATCGCCGATGATGCCGACCAGGAAATCGAACCAGTGGATCGCAAAGTCGTCGAGGATGACGTGGTCCATCTCCGCGAAGGGCGTTCCGGCAATCCAGGTATGGTTCCAATGGATCGCCACATGCACGCCGGTCACCTTGCCGACCAGCCCGGCCGCCACCGCTTCGCGCATATAGGAGAGATGCGGCGCCCAGCGGCCGTTCTGGTTGACCGCGAGCTGCACGCCCTTTTGCGCCGCCAATGCGACCAGCTCGCGGCCGACCGAAAGGTCGCGCACGAACGGCTTCTGCGACAGCACGTGCTGGCCGGATTCGAGCGCGCGGCGCATCAGATCGACGCGGTCCTTGGCATGAACGGTGATATCGACCACGGCAATGCCGGGCGCGCCGATGACGTCTTCGACGCGGTCGGTGGCCAATGCCGTGGGGTAGGAGGCGTCGCGCCGCGCGGTGGCACGGTCGAGATGGCGGTCGCAGATCGCGACGACATTGAGGCCGTGCTTCTTATAGGCATCGAGATGGGCAAAGCTGATGCCGCCGGCGCCGATCAGCGCGATGGGGATCGCCTTGTCGCGCGGCATCGGCGGCCGGTAGTCGAGGTCGGGTGCCGCGACCGGCTTGGCCTCCGCGGAGACCAGCGCGTAGGAATCGGGAGACGGCGTCTCTTTGCTCATGGCAGCAGGTCCAACGTGCGCTTCGCCTTCGCCGAAAGCGCCGCGGTGTCGACGATGCGCTGCGCGGTGCGGCAGAGGTCCGGGTTGAGCGGCCCCTCGATCGCGGCATTGCGCGCCTTGCAGTCCAGGACGTATTCGACCGGGTTGCGGTGCGGCGCCTGGAGCACATCGACCGGCACCTCGCGCACCTTGGGATGGGCGCGGGTCTGCAGGCCGATATGCGGCTCGAAATCGTAGCTGGAAATGGTGCCGTCGGTGCCGACCAGCGCGAAGCCGCATTTCGGCTGCGGCTGCAGAGTCCAGGGATCGGTCAAGGTGCCCCAGCGGGTCTCGAACTTCGAAAGGCCGCTGCGATAGCGGCAGACGGTGATGGAATGCTCGTCGACTTCCAGGCCCGCGGGCTCGTCGACGATGCTGGTGACGGTGAGCGGCGCCTCGCCGCCCATGTACCAGGTGCCGAGCGTTGCGCCGTAGCCGAGATAGTCGAGCAGGCTGCCGCCGCCGGATGATTTCTTGTACCACCAGGAGGTCGGTTTGGCGCGGCGCACCTCTTCGTCCGAGACCTCGACCTTGTCGGCGAGGTGATAGAGCGGCCCGCGATTGCCGTCGTAGAAATGGACCTCGATCACCTTGCCGATCGTCCCTTCGTCGATCAGCCGCTTGGCGGTGACATGCGGCGGATACCAGGCGAGCGGCCAGTTGATCGCGAGGCGTATCCCCGTCTTTTTCGCGGCGGCGAGCATGCGATCCGCATCGGCCAGGGACGCGGCGAAGGGCTTCTCGACCAGGATGTCGGCGCCGTATGGCGCCACGTTCTCGACCGCCGCGGCGTGTTCCGCGGTCGCGGGGCAGAGGATCGCCAGATCCGGCCCCGTCGCCTTCATGCAGGCGGCGACATCGGTGAAGACGCGATCCGCCGGAATGCCGAAGGCGGCGACGGCGGCGCTCATGCGCCTGGGATCGCGGTCGCAGATGCCGGCGATCTCGGCGTCCGGATGCTCATGCACCGCGCGCAGCAGGTCGCCCATATGCATGTGGTCGAAATTGATCCCGACGACGCGCCACCTCTTGCTCATGCCCGGCTCCGAGCGTCGCCCATCCTGCCGATCCTCAACCGCTCCCCGTGAGACGCGCAGCATATTTCCATTTGAGGCTGGATCAAACTATTGTTGCATCCGGGCAAACGAGCGAGGGCGCGTTGGCGAAAGTTCGGGTCATCGGCGTCAGTTTCGACCACATGCATATGGGCGACCTGCTACGCGCGGTCGCCGAGCATTCCGATGCCGAGATCGCCGGTATCACCGATCCGGACCGCGCGAAGATGGCGCAGGCGATCGCCAATTTCGCGATCCCGGACGAGCGCGTCTTCACCGATCTCGAAACCTGCCTCGAACGCTCCGGCGCGGATCTTGCCATCGTCTGCAGCGCGACCGGCGCCCATGCGGAGACCGTCGAACGCATCGCACCGCATGGCATGCATGTCCTGGTCGAGAAGCCGTTCGCCGCCAGCGTCGCCGATGCGCGGCGCATGATCGCCGCCATGGCGCCGACCGGATACCGGCTGGCGATCAACTGGCCCGCCGCCTGGTCGCCCGGCCACAACACCGCCAAGCGTCTGATCGACGAAGGCACGATCGGGACCTTGATCGAGGTGCATTACCATGGCGGCAATCGGGGCCCGCTCTATCATCTCGCCGACAAGGTCGAGGTCTCGCCCGAGGAGGTGGAAGCGCGGAAGCCGGGCTCTTGGTGGTACAAGAGATCGGCGGGCGGGGGCAGCCTGCTCGACTATCTCGGCTACGGCGCGACCCTCGGCACCTGGTTCATGAACGGCGAGGCACCGGTCGAAGTCACCGCAATCGTCGATGAAACGCCCGGCATCGAGGTCGATCAGCATTCGATCACCATCTGCCGCTACCGCAGCGGCCTTTCCAAGCTCGAGACCAAATGGGGCACTCTGACCGATCCCTGGACGCTCCAGACCCAGCCGAAATGTGGCTTCGTGCTGGTCGGCACCGACGGCACCATCTCCAGCTATGACTACGACGATCACGTGACGCCCCAGACCCGGGCGCAGCCGCGCCAGACGCCGGTGCCGGTCGATGCACTGCCCGCGGGCGGACGCGGGCCGATCGACTACATGCTGGACCGGATCGGCCGCGGCCTGCCGATCGAAGGACCGCTCGACCCCGAGCTCTCGCTGACCGGACAACGCATCATCGACAGCGCCCGGCTCTCGGCGGCGCGCAAATGCAGCGTCCCGCTGGTCGCGTGAAAGGCCGCGGCGGCCGAACTTCATATTTAGAAAAACTAAATATGACGATGCTCGATTTTCCGCGGCGATCCAGGTTTTATGCGGCTCCCAGCGCTGCGAACGATTCGCAACTGCAGAAAAACTAAATATGCATCCGAAGCTATGCGCCCACCTGATCGCGCCGTCGCGATATCCCAGACAGCGACAACCATTATACTCCATTTCGGGACCGGAGGCTCTCGATTTCAGCGAACGGCGGAGGCGCGGAACCGAGTTGGGAATTGACGGCCTGCGGCATCCCAATCCATATTTTTGCCGACTAAAGCTTTGTTCCAAGACGGAAGAGCCGGGTGGCTTGGGAGGGCCCTGCGAACTTCCGCGCCGCCGTGCTGCGCTATTCCTCCGGTTTTGTTTTCGAATGTCCCGCGCTGCGACCGGTACGGCTGACCGGCGCGCGCCGAGGCGAAGCCCTGGAGGATGATGTGAAGCTCGGCTTCTTGACCGCTCCCTTTCCCGACACGCCGCTCGACCAGGTCGCGACCTGGGCCAATGCGGTCGGCTTCGAGGTCCTGGAGATCGCCTGCTGGCCGAAGACGACGGGGCCGACCCGCCGCTATGCCGGCACCAGCCATATCGACGTCGCCAATCTCTCCGCCGCGCAAGCCAAGGAGATCGTCGCGGCGATGCAGGAGAAGAAGCTCGACATTTCCGGTCTCGGCTACTATCCGAACCCGCTGCATCCCGATCTCGCCCATCGCCAGACCGTGATCGAGCACCTGAAGAAGGTGATCGTCGCCGCGGGCAAGATGGGGCTGCCGGTGGTCAACACCTTCTGCGGCGGCGACGGCTCCAAGCATGTCGACGACAACTGGAAGGAAGCGCTGAAGGTCTGGCCGGACATCGTCGCATACGCCAAGGATAACGGCGTCAAGCTGACCTTCGAGAACTGCCCGATGATCTTCAGCACCGACGAATGGCCGGGCGGGCACAACATCGCCCATTCGCCCTATGTCTGGCGCCGGATCCTGGAGCAATGGGGCGATACGGTCGGGCTCAACTACGACCCATCGCACCTGGTCTGGCTGATGATCGACCAGGCGCGCTTCATCCGCGAATTCGGGCCGCACATCCTGCATATGCAGGCCAAGGACGTGATGATCGACCAGGACGGACTCTACGAACGCGGCACGATCTCCTCCGGCATCGGCTGGCAGATCCCGCGCATCCCCGGCCTCGGCGACGTCAACTGGAATGTCATATTCTCCGGGCTTTATCGGGCCGGCTATGATGGGCCGATCATCATCGAGCACGAGGACCGGAAATTCGAAGGCACCGACGAGCTGGTGAAGCGCGGCTTCCTGATCGCCCGCGACGTGCTCCGTCCCTTCGTCAAATGATCGCCAACGACAAGAAACAACCGTAAAACCTGGAGGAGGATCCACCCATGAAGACGTCCAAGCTGCTTTTGACCGCGAGCGCGACGGCCCTGTTGCTGGCCGCCGCCCCCGCTTTCGCCAAGACCTACACGATCGGCATCTCCAACACGGTGCAGGGCAACGGCTGGCGCGAAGAGATGGTCTGCGCCATGAAGGCGCAGGCGCTCGCCTCCGGGGAAGTCTCCAAGCTCAACATCGCCCACCGCAATACCGACGCCGCGGGCCAGCTCGAGGACATCCGCAACCTGATCGCCGCCAAGGTCGACGCGATCGTCGTCAACCCGGCCGATCCCAACGGCATCAATGCCGCGATCCAGGAAGCCACCAAGGCCGGCATCGTCGTGGTCGCGGTCGACCAGGCGGTGACCGAGCCCAGCGCCTATGTGATCTCCAACGACCAGGAGGAATACGCCTATCTCGGCGCCAAGTGGCTGTTCGAGCAGCTCGGCGGCAAGGGCAACGTCGTCTACATGCGCGGCGCGGCGGGCGCCTCGGCGGATACCGACCGCGACAAGGGCTTCAAGAAGGCCTTGGCCGAATACCCGAACATCAAGGTCGTCAGCGAGACCCAGACCGGCTGGCAGCAGGACCAGGCCAAGCAGCAGATCATGAACGTGATCTCGAGCGGCCAGCCGTTCGACGGCGTGTGGACCTCCGGCATCGACAACGTGATCGTCGATGCGCTGAAGGAATCCAACACGCCGCTGGTGCCGGTGGTCGGCGCCGACAATGCGGGCTTTGTCGGCCAGCTCAACTCGGTCGAGGGCCTGAAGGGTGCCGCGGTCACCAATCCCGGATCGATCGGCGGCGCCGGCGTGACGCTGGCCTTGCAGATCCTCGACGGCAAGAAGCCGGCGCAGCAGACGACGCTGGTGAAACCGGAGCTCTGGGAGAATGTGGACGACGCGGGCAAGGCCAAGCTGAAGGCGGCGGCCGATCCGTCGCTGAGCCCGGAATGGCCGGTCAGCATCTCGATCCCGGACTGGACCACCTATACCAAGGAGCAGATCGTCGCCTGCAAGGGGCCGGGTGAATAACGCGCCCGCTTTCCTCACTCTGCCGAAGGCGCAGGGCTGCGGCTTGACCGTCGCGGCCCTGCTGCCGTCTCGACCCTCTCGCATCGATCGATAAGACCGTGCCGCAGGACGTTCTGCTGGAAGCCACCGGGGTCGTGAAGCGCTATGGCGCTGTGACCGCCCTGCGCAATGCCTCGCTCGCGGTCAAGGCCGGCGAGGTCCATGCGCTGATGGGCGCGAACGGCGCCGGCAAGTCGACGCTGGTGAAGATCCTGACCGGCGCGGTCCGGCCCGATGGCGGCCGCATCACCATCCGGGACAAGGCGCTGCATGCGCGCTCGCCCGCCGAGGCGCGGCGCGCGGGCCTGGTCTCGGTCTATCAGGAACCGGCGCTGGTGCCCGACCTCGACATCGCCGGCAACCTTCGCCTGACGCAGACGCCGGTCGATCGCTTCCTGCATTGGGTCAGGGAGCTCGGCATCGCGGAGCTCGACCTGCGCGAGGTGGTGCACCGCGTGCCGCTCGCGGTGCAGCGCGTGCTCGACCTGGCGCGGGCGCTGGCGATCGAGCCCGACGTGCTGCTGCTCGACGAGATGACGGCCGCTTTGCCGGCAAACCTCGCCGACCGGGTCATGGACGTGGTGCGCCGCCAGGCCGAAGGCGGACGCTCGATCATCTTCATCTCGCATCGCATGCTGGAGATCGCGGCACTCTGCCACCGCGCCACCGTCCTGCGCGACGGCGAGACCGTGGGCGTGGTCGAGATCGGCACGGGTGCCGAAGAGCGGATCGTCGAGCTGATGCTGGGCGCCCGCATCGACAAGCGCGAGGATTGGCAGGATCGCGGCCGACGGAAGGCCGCTTCCGAGGCGAAACCGCTGCTCGCGGTGCGCAATCTGCAGAGCGGCACCAAGCTGCGCGACGTCACCTTCGACCTCGATCGCGGCGAGGTGCTGGGGGTCGTGGGACTCGAAGGGCAGGGCCAGGACGAGCTCTTCTCCATCCTGGCCGGCGCGGCGCGGCCGGCCTCGGGCACCATCGCGGTTGACGGCGCGACGGTTGCCTTCCACCATCCGGCGGATGCGATCGCGGCCGGCATTGCCTATGTGCCGGGAGACCGGGCCGAAGCCTTGCTGAAGCAGCGCTCGGTGCGCGAGAACATCGCGCTGCCGTTCAGCGCGCGGCTCAAATCCTGGGGCCCGATCCCGCAGCGCCGGGAGAATGCCAGGATCGACGACGCCATCCAGCGCCTGCAAATCGACATCCGCGCCCAGGCCGAGGTGCAGCGCCTCTCCGGCGGCAACCAGCAGAAGGTCACGATCGCGCGCTGGATCGCCGCGGGATCGCGCCTGCTGCTCTGCTTCGATCCGACCCGGGGCATCGACATCCGCACCAAGCACCAGATCTACGCCCTGCTGCGCGAGCTCGCCGCGCAGGGCGTGTCGGTCCTGCTCTATACTTCGGAGCTGGCGGAGATCCGTCTCGCCTGCGACCGCACCATCGTCATCTTCGGCGGCCAGGTCGTCGGCACCTTGCCGCTCGAGCAATGCGACGAAGCCTCGCTGATGCGGGCCGCCCATGGCCTGCCGCATGCCGTCCCCGTCGAGCAGACCGGGCAGAGCGCATGAGTCGCTTCCTGCAGCGCCAAGGCTGGGTGGCCGCGCTCTTTGTGCTGTTCTGGCTGCTGCTCGCCGCGACCTGGGTGATCCAGCCGAGCTACGGCGTGAACGGCGTGGCCTCGCTGGTCGGCGCCGCAGTGCCCTATGCCTTCGCCGTCGCCGCGCAGACCGTGGTGGTGATCGGCGGCGGCATCGATCTTTCGGTCGCCGCCATGATGGCCCTGACCAGCGTCACCGCCGCCCGGTTGATGGCCGGGGAAAGCGAGGCCTTCGGCGCGGCGGTGGTCGTCATCGTGCTGCTCGAAGGCCTGATCCTCGGCGCCATCAACGGTGCCCTGATCGTGTTGAGCCGGGTTCCCGATATCATCGTCACCCTCGCCATGCTGTTCGTCTGGCAGGGCGTCGCGCTGCTGGTCCTGCCTTCGCCGGGCGGAGGTGCCGCGCAATGGCTGCGCGACCTGCTGGTCGGCTCGGTTGCGCTGCCGGTCCTGCCCGATGCGATCCTGCAATGGGTGCCGAAGGCGCTGGTGCTGATCGTGGTCTCGCTCGGCGTGGTCTGGATGCCGCTCCACCGCTCGCGATTGGGCCTCTCGATCTATGCGATCGGCAGCAGCAGCCTCGCCGCGTTCCGCAGCGGCGTCTCCGTTGCCTGGACCAAGATCGCGTCCTATGCCATCGCCGGCCTGTTCGCCGGGGCCGGCGGCCTCGCCCTCACGCTCAGCACCGGGATCGGCGCGCCGATCCCCGGGCCCTACCTGCTGGCCAGCGTCGCCGCGGTGGTCCTGGGCGGGGTCGCGCTGGCCGGCGGCAAAGGCGGGCTGTTCGGCCCGATCATCGCGGTCTTCATCCTGCGCCTGTTGCGCAGCGACCTCACCTTGCTGGCGGTCGATCCCAACGTGGCCACCATCATCGAAGGCACGATCATGGTGCTCGTCGTGATGCTGGGCGCCTTCATCGCCATGCGGGGCAGCCGCGCATGACCGACATCACCGCCGTCCCGCCTTCCTTCGGCCGCCGGCTGCGCCGCTTCATGAGCGATCATCCGATCGTGCCGCTGATCGTCCTGCTGCTGGCGCTGATGGTCGTCCTGGATATCCTGCGCCCCGGCATCATCAACCCGCGCTGGCTTGCCAACACGATCAAGTTCGCGACGCCGCTCGCCATTCTCGCCGGATGCCAGACCCTGACGATGCTGACCGGCGGGATCGATCTCTCGGTCGCGATGGCGGCGACGCTGGCGGCCTTCATCACCGCGACCCAGGCACCGCTGCACGACCCGGCGGTCGCCATGCTGATCGCGATGGTCCCGGCGCTGCTGATCGGCTTTGCCAACGGGATCGGCGTCGGCGTGTTCCGGGTGCATCCGCTGATCATGACCCTCGGCACCAGCCTGATCGGCATGGGCTTCATCCTGGTCTATCAGCGCTCGGTCATCTCCTCCGGCACCCTGATCCCGGACTCGCTGGCCTGGCTCGGCACCGGCGTCTCCTATGGGATCCCGAATTGCCTGGCGCTGTTCATTCCGATCTCGGCGCTGATCCTCTTCATGCTGAGCCGGACCGGTTTCGGCCGCATGCTCTACGCCGTCGGCGACAACGAACGCGCGGCGCGGCTCTCGGGCGTGCGCTATTGGCAGGTCATCCTGCTGCTCTACATCGTCTCGGCGCTGCTGGCCGGCGTCACCGGCCTGCTTTACCTCGGCCTCATCAAGACGCCGTCGCTGTCGCTGGCGGATCCTTTGCTGCTGCCTTCGGTCGCGGCGGCGGTGGTTGGCGGCACCTCGATCTTCGGCGGCCGCGGCGGCTATGCGGGCGCCATCGTCGGCGCGCTGATCCTGGCGGTGCTGACGACCTTGCTGACGGTGCTGCAAATGCCGGAAGGCGTTCGCCGCATCCTGTTCGGCCTGATCATCCTCGGCGTCAGCGCCGCCTATCTGCGGATCGTGTCGGATCGTTAGGGCTGCTTGTCCGCGGCCACGCGCGGCCAGGCGGCGAGCAGCCGCTGCGCATAGGCGGATTGCGGGCGTTCCAGGACCTCCGCGGTCTGGCCCTGTTCGACGATCCGGCCCTTCTGCATCACCGCGACCTCGTCGGCGATCAAGCGCACGACCGCGAGATTGTGGCTGATCACCAGCAGGGTGATGCCGGTCGCGGCGCGGATCTCCTGCAGCAGGTTCAGGAGATCGCCCTGCACCGAGACATCGAGCCCGGCGGTCGGCTCGTCGGCCGCCAGGATCTTCGGCCGGAACAGCAGCGCCCGGGCGATCGCCGCCCGCCGCGCCTGGCCGCCGCTCAATTGATGCGGATATTGATCGACGACGGCGCGCGGCAGGCCGAGGCGCCGCAGCGTTTCCTCCAGGCGGGCCCGCAAAGCGTCGCGCTTTTCGCCCAGCACCTCGCCCACCTCGTCCATCAACTGGCCGAT
>DASZYM010000323.1:0-3890 GCA_035545355.1 Dongiaceae bacterium | reverse complement strand
CTGAGAGAAGTCGGCCTGCCCGAGAGCTACGTCGAGCGGCGCCCGGCTTCCCTCTCCGGCGGCGAGCGCCAGCGCGTCGCCATCGCCCGGGCGCTGTCGGTCGCGCCGAAGATCCTGGTCTGCGACGAGCCGGTCTCGGCGCTCGACGTGTCGGTGCAGGCGCAGATCCTGAACCTCTTCAAGCGCCTGCAAACGGAACTCGGCCTCTCCTACCTCTTCATCACCCATGACCTCGCGGTGGTGCGCCAGATCGCCGACCGGATCTACGTGCTCTATCTCGGCGAAATCGTCGAGGAGGGCCCTACCGAAGAGGTCATGCGCAACCCGAAGCACGCCTATACGCGGCGGCTGCTGGACTCCATCCCGCGCTCCCATTGAGCGATCGGAAACGTGCCTGCGCAACCGATGGCGATTGCGCCCGGTCGCGGATGAAAGAAATCCTCCGTAAAGTTCCATTATAAAATTTCTCTTTCATGACGGCCGAGCCTTGTCTAATCTGCCTCCGCTGGGAGACGGAGAGGTCACGCCGAAGTGCGGGCTGGGAAGACGGAAACGACGGGATCCGAGCCGAGCCTGGACGCGAAGCTGCGCGCCGGCTGGCTGAGCTTCGCGCGCGCCGAGCAGGCGATCGCCAAATACCTGCTGGACAATATGGACGAGGTGCCGTTCGAGACCGGCGCCACGATCGCCGCCGCCGCCGGCGTCAGCGAGGCAAGCGTTGCGCGCTTCGCCCAGCGCCTGGGCTTCAACGATCTGAAAGACCTGAAGCGCGGGCTGCGCCGCCAGAGCCGCGCCGACCTCGACAATGCCGCGTCCCGCTTCCGCATCGGCGGGCCGAACCAGGAGCGCCTGGCGCGCAGCCTGCAGATGGAGCAGGCGGCTTTGGCCGCGGCCTACGGCCTGGCGCATGGCAAGCTCTGGGACCGGATCGTGGCCCTGCTCGCCGACAGCGAGAACGTGAACTGCGTCGGCTTCCAGGCGGTGAAGGGCCTGGCGCTCGACTTCGCGACGCGCATGCGCTGGGTGCGCGGCGGCGTGCACTTCGCCGAGGGCCTGGGCGGCACCTTCTCCGAGATCCTGACCGAGAATCCCAGGCATTCCTGCGTGGTGATGGTCGATACCGCGGAATACGCCGCAATGACCTTCCGCCTCGCCGCCGAGATCAAGCAGCGCCACATTCCGCTGGTCATCGTCACCGACAAATACAGCCACTGGGCCGCCGATTTCACCGACATGGCGCTCGAAGTCTCGACCCGCGTCGATCTCTACTGGGATTCGACCGCGGCGATCAGCGCGGTGCTGACCCTGCTGACCCATGCGGTCGCCGAGAAGCTCGGCCACAAGACCGAGAAGCGCATGGACGAGCTGGAGCAGATCGCCGGCAACCTCCAGACCTTCCGGAAGATGCCGAAGCGCCTCTGGCCGCAGAAAGCTCCGAAATAGATGAAGCTTGCCGAATACGCCTCCTACGATGGCCTCGGCCTCGCCGATCTGATCCGGCGCGGCGAGGTGACGCCGCGCGCGCTCGGCCGCTGCGTGCTCGACGGCATCGCCGCGGTCAATCCGCGCCTCAACGCCGTCATCGAGACCTATGCGGATGCGGTCGAGGCCTTGCCGGAGAAACCCGGGGCGGCGCCCTATTTCGGCCTGCCGATCCTGACCAAGGACTTTCCGCTGGAAGCGGGACGGCCCGGCGAGTTCGGCAGCGTCTTCGCCAAGGGCTTCCGGTCGCCCTACGACTATGCCTTCTGGGTGAAGCTGCGGAACGCCGGGCTCAACAATATCGGCCGTACCACGACCTCCGAGTTCGGCCTCGCCGCCGCGACCGAATCGTCGCTCTATGGCCCCACCGGCAATCCCTGGGATCCGACGCGCGGCGTCGCCGGATCGAGCGGCGGCTCGGCCGCCGCTGTCGCCGCAGGCATCGTGCCTTTCGCGCAGGGCGCGGATGGCGGCGGCTCGATCCGCACACCCTCTTCCTTCTGCGGTACGGTCGGGCTGAAGCCGTCCCGCGGCCGGATCTCGGGCGCGCCGGAATCCAATTCGCCGCTGCTCGGCCTCGCCATCGCCTTCATGCTGACCCGCTCGGTGCGCGATTGCGCCACCCTGCTCGATCTCGGCGCGGGCGCGCTGCCCGGCGACAGCTACGAGATCGCGCCGCCAGCCATGCCCTATGCAAAGGCGATCCAGACGCCGCCCGAGCGGCTGCGCGTGGCGCTCTGCACCAAATCCTGGTCCGGCTTTCCGATCTATCCGGAGGTGCGGGCCGCCGCCGAAGAAGTCGGCCGCCGCCTCGAATCGCTCGGCCATGATGTCGTCGAGGCCAGTCCGGATTTCGACTACGCGCCCTATCTCGACGCGCAGAAGGTGATCTGGGCCGCCTTCACCACCCAGTCGCTGGACGAGCTCGCCGGCTTCCTCGGCCGCCGGATCGATGAGAGCCGGCTCCAATCGACGACTCTCGCCTGCTATCAGTACGGCAAGGCGCTGTCCGCGGCGAAGCTGATCTCGGCGCTCGGCGTCTACGATCAGGTGACGCGCAAAGTCGGCGAGTTCCTTGCCGGTTTCGATGTCCTGGTGACGCCCACCTGTCCCGCGCTGCCGGAACCGATCGGCACGCACAACCCGGCGCGTCCCGGCATGACGGTCGATAAGTTCTTCGAAGACCTGGCGCCGAAAGAAACCTTCACCGCCTTGTTCAACGGCACCGGCTCGCCGGCTTTGTCTCTGCCGCTCGGCCAGTCGGCGCAGGGACTGCCGATCGGCATCCAGTTCGCCGCCGCCTTCGGGCGCGAGGACCTGCTGCTGCGCCTCGCCGCCGTGCTGGAGCAGGAATACCAGTGGCAGAAACGCAAGCCGCAAGTCCACGTCGCGAATAACTGAGCTCACGTGTCCGGGTCGCCGGGCCCGGACCTCCGCGCCATTCCGGTGGAGTGCACAAGAACCAAACAGGGAGACCCACGATGGACCGCCGCTCATTCCTGAAGGCTTCCGCCTTCACCACCGCCAGCCTGCTCGCCTGGCCCGCGAGCTCGATCCGGGCCAATGCCGACGGCAAGAAGATCCTGCATTTCGGCTACAACGCCGAGGTGCTGACCCTCGATCCGATCAAGACCGTCTACGGCCCCGACATCATCATCCAGGGCATGATGTTCGCCCGCCTGCTGCACGCCAATCCCGACCGCACCAAGATCGGGCCGGGCCTCGCGGAAAGCTGGGAGATCTCGGACGACGGCAAGACCTACACCTTCCATCTGGCCGATGCGAAATTCTCCGACGGCTCGCCGATCACCGCCGAGGACGTGGCCTTCAGCTATACCCGCATGCGGTTCCAGAAGGATTCGGCCTATGCGGCGCCGTTCCAGCCGCTGGTCAAGGCCGAGGCCAAGGATCCGAAGACCGTGGTCATGACGCTCGACCGCCGCTTCACCCCGTTCCTGACCCTGACCGAGATCTGGAATACCGGCATCGTGCCGAAGGCCGTGGTCACGAAGATGGGCGACGACGCCTATGCCAAGGCGCCCGTGGTCTCCGGTCCGTTCAAGTTCGTCGATTGGAAGACCGGCGACCGGGTGATCCTGGCGAAGAACGAGAACTACTATCGCCAGGGCCTGCCGCATCTCGACGGGCTCGAGTTCATGTACATCCCGGACGACAATACCCGCGTCTCCATGCTGCAAGCCGGCGAGATCGACGCCTGCGTGCCGGTGCCGGCGCCGCGCATGGCCGAGCTGAAGGCCGCGGGCTATCGCGCCGATCCGGAGCCGGCCAGCGCCACCTACGACATGCTGATCAACCACGAGAAGGCGCCGTTCAACAATCTGAAGTTCCGCCAGGCGATCCATTTCGGCATCGACCGCAAGGCGATCTGCGACGCGGTCACCATGGGC
>DASZYM010000322.1:0-5508 GCA_035545355.1 Dongiaceae bacterium | reverse complement strand
CGGTTTACGGGAGCGTCCGGCCTTAACGACACCGACGGCGTCTATCCGGCCGCGGCGAGCAACACTTCGACCGCTCGGCCTGGTGCCAGACGCGGGATGCTGTGCCCACAATCGAGCGACAATGTCGTCCAGTCCGGATCGTCCTGAAGACGCTTGAACAGAGCCACTCCGCCATCTCCGCGCCATAGCGATCGGTCGTTTCTGCTCCGGCCGATCATGCCGAGAGCTTCATCCGACGCGGCGGGAGAGGATGGTGCCCAGGGGCGGAATTGAACCACCGACACCATGATTTTCAGTCATGTGCTCTACCAACTGAGCTACCTGGGCATTCCGGGAGATCTCGGGGCTGCGGGCTTTGGCCCTGGTTGGTGTCCCCGACGCGGACGGTGCGTTTTAGAGAATCCGCCCCGGCTTGTCCAGCCCGGCGCAATTCAACAAAAACAGCAGGTTAACCTTCATCCTCCGGTGGCGGCGCCGGTCGGGTCTCGGCTTCGTCATCGTCGGTACCGGGCCGATCCGGCACCCGATAGGCCTCGCTGAGCCAGCGGTTGAGGTCGACCTGCTTGCAGCGCGCCGAGCAGAACGGCCGGAACTCGGCCTGGACCGGCTTGCCGCAGATCGGGCATTTGGCGCTCATGCCGCGCCCCACATGGCGGCGAGCCCCGGACCGGCGCGGCGCCGGCGGAGCTCGACCAGGCCGAGCCGGGACATGTTGCCGACCCAGTCGATGGCAGGGTCGATGATCACCGCCTCGCGCAGTGTCTCGATCACCTGCTCGCGCTTGTTGCGGTTCTCGATGTCGATGAAGTCGATGACGATGATCCCGCCGATATTGCGCAAGGCGAGCTGGATGGGAATCTCCTGGGCGGCGGCGAGATTCACGGCGAGCGCGGTCTCGGCCATGCCGCCGCGATCGTCGCCGCGCCGTCCGCCGGCATCGCTGCTGTTGACGTCGATCGCGGTCAAGGTGCGGACCGGCTCGAACAGCAGATGCCCGCCGCTCGCAAGATGCACTTCCTCCTGCAAGGCGGCGGCGATCTCCTCCTTCGCCGCGGCATCGTTCAGCGCCCAGTCGCGGCGCGGCTGGTGCTGCACCTTGTCGGCGAGGCCGGGCGCTTCATCGCGGCACCAGGCGGCGACGCGCTCGGCATCGGCACGGCGGTCGCAATGGATCGCCGTCACGCGGTCGGGTGCCAGGACCTTCAGCGCGTTCTGCCAGAGGGTGGGCGCCGGGTGCAGCAAGGCAGGCGGCGTCCGCTGGCTCCCCGCGGCGGGATCCCGGCTGCTGGGAAAGGCGCGGCCGAGGCGCACGCCCTTGTCTTCGCGCGCCTCGCGCTTCACCACGGCGGCAATCGCGTCGCCTTCGGAGATCTTGTCGTGCTTCTTCAGCGGCAGCAGGCCGGGTTTCTCGAGGCCGATCTCGACAAAGGCGGCGTTGAGGCTGCGCTCCAGCCGCACCACGCGTCCGAGATAGACCGCGCCGACAAGGCTGCCCTCGCCTTCCCGCTCCGCCGTCGCCTGGACCAAGCGGTCGCCGGAAGGACCGGGCGCCCAGCGGAAGAACTCCGCGCGATCGGGCCCGAGCGAGAGGAAAATCCGCTCAGCCATGGCCGACCGGGAAGCCCAGGCCGTTCAGCATCGCCGCCGTATCGTAGAGCGAGAGGCCGACCACATTGCTGTAGGAGCCCGAGAGCGCCCGCACGAAGACGGCGGCCAGGCCCTGCACGGCATAGCCGCCGGCCTTGCCGCGCCATTCGCCGGAGCGCAGATAGACCGCGATCTCCTCGGCGGACAGACGCTTGAAGATCACCGCGGTATCGACCAGGCGCGTCACGCGCCGGCCGTCCGGTGTCGCAATGGCCATTCCACCCAGCACATGGTGACGCCTCCCGCTGAGCAACGTCAGACAGCGGGCGGCGGTTGCCTCGTCCTCGGCCTTGGGCAGGATGCGCCGGCCGCAGGCGACCACGGTGTCGGCCGCGAGCACGAAACGGCCGGAATGACGCGCCGCGACGGTCTCCAGCTTCAGCGCCGCGATCCGCCGGGCATAGGCAGCGGGCAGCTCGCCCTTGAGCGGCGTCTCGTCGATCTCCGCGGGATCGACCGCGGCGGGCGCGATGCCGATCTGGCGCAAGAGATCGAGCCGGCGCGGCGAGGCCGAAGCCAGGACCAGCGCCTGCTTTTGCTCGTTTGAATGGCGGTTCATCGCCGCCGTCGGCTGAGACGGGTGCGTTACTTGAAGCGGAATGTGATGCGGCCCTTGGTGAGATCGTAGGGCGTCATCTCCACATTCACGCGGTCTCCGGCGAGGACGCGAATCCGGTTCTTGCGCATCTTGCCGGAGGTATGCGCCAGAACTTCATGCTCATTGTCGAGCTTCACCCGGAACATTGCGTTGGGCAGCAGTTCCGTGACCGTCCCCGAGAACTCGATCAGATCTTCCTTCGCCATCAAATCTCCTGGTTGTCGCGGGCGCCTCCCCAATCGGTTATCCCTTGGCGGCCCCGCGGAATCGGCGCGGATAATACTCCAACTCGGCAAAAGCTCAATTGTCGGAACGGCATAGCGGCTGATGTCGGGAAGCCGCCGGCACGGGCTCAGAATATCTGCGCAAATGCTTGAGGCGACACGATAAATCGAATAGTGCTGATCGCCTGATTCAGACCGGAGGGGAATCATGCCCATCGTCAATGTCCGCATGCTCAAAGGGCGCAGCAAGGCGCAGAAGGATGAAATGTCCCGGCGCATCACCGACGCGATCAGCGAAGTCGGGCAGGTGCCGAAGGATGCGGTCTGGCTGGTCTTCGAGGATGTCGAAGCCGAGGACTGGTACACCGCCGGCGTTTCGGCCAGCGACAAGCGCGCGGCTCAGGCGAAAGCCAAGTAGGCCGACGCTCAGGGCAAAGTCACGGCGTTCGGCCCGGGCGATGCGCCGAAGGTGACGGTCGGCCGCGGCATGGTCGTGGCCTGCGTGCCGAGGCCGACGCCGGTGCCCAATGTCGGATTGGTCGCAGCCGGCATGTTCCGCCGGACGACGACGGGCGGCGGCCTGGTGCCTCCGCCTCCCCCGGATGTGACCGGCGGCGGGTTGTTTCGGATCACGACAATCGGCTGCTGCTGCGGTGGCGCGGGCTGAACCAGAAAGCCCGGCTCATTCCATGTCGTCGATGGCGATGCCGACGGCGCCGGAGGCTGGTTGACGATGACGGTCCATGACTTCTGCGGCGCCGGGTCGAGGATGGGGCGCATCGGCGAAGACGGCTGCGACGGCGACGGGCCGGACTGGGTCACGATCGTCGTATTGACCTTCGGCTTAGGCAGAGGCGGCGGCGCGCCGGGCCGGTTGACGAGGCGGCTGAAGACCAGCACCGGCCGGCGCTTGACGATCTTCACCACATTGGTGATCTCGACGATGTTGACGACGTTCGTGATGTTGACCACCGCGGGCAAAGCCGGCTGGTTGATCGCACGGAAATAGACGATGCTGACCCGATAGGGCGGCAGGTAGGGCTCCTCCGGTCCGAGCGCAATCCAGCGGCGCGCGGCACCCTTATCCGCCGGCGTGTCGAAGAAGCTGACCAATGCCGGCGCGTAGACCGGGGCCGCCGCGAGGTCGCCGGGCAGCCAGGCCCAGCGCTCGTCGATCTTGATCCAGCGGCCGTAATGGAACGGCGCGAAGCCCCAGGGCGCATCGTCGATCCAGGTTTTGCCCCAAGGCGCGATATCGACCCAGCGGCCGCGGCTGTAAGGCGTCCAGTCGGAGCTCACCTGCGGCTCCCAGACGGCGCCATAACTGCCGGTCAATTCCCACAGGCCGTAGCGCGCGAGATCCTGGAAGCCGGTGATCTGCGACGAGACGTGTTCCGGCGGCGCGGCCTGGTTCTCGCCGATCTCCTCGATCTCGGCGGCAACCCGCCGGACGAGATCGTCCTCGACGACGGCGCCGCGCTGCGGCGATGTCGAACCATGGGCGAAGGCGATGCGCTCGCCGGGATGCAGGACGTACTCGGATCGATCGCCCTCGGATTGATAGCCGGTGCGGAACTGCGCCCCGCCTTCCATGGCGGAGGCGGTCATCGGCTGATCGCCCTCCCCGGCTTCGACTTCGTAATAGCCCGGCTGATCGATGCGCAGGCTGCCTCTGGCCGTTTCGATCGTGAAGACCTGGCCGTTGCCGCCGGGCAGGACATGCAGCACCAGCGCGCCTTGATCGAGCGCCACGACCGACGACCCGTCGGCGAGCGCCCCGATCCGCAGCCGCGTGCGGCCGTCGAGATAGAACCGGCCCGCGGCGATGTCGATCGTGGCATGCGCGCGCTGCGCCGTTTCAATGACATTGCCGAGCGAAAGCGGATAGTTGAGCTCGGCGGGCGCGGCCGCTTGTGCCGGCGCGGTGCGGAACGACACTGCTCCGGAAAGGACGGCCACGCGCCCCACCGCATCGGGCGGATCGACCGGGTCGGTCGACGGCGCATCGGCGCGCGCGGCTTCCTGCAGAAGCGCGCCCAACAGCAGCACCGAGACGAACACGAACCCGCGGCAGGCGAACATCGATCCTCCACACGCGACGCAGCCCCGGTGGGTATTCTGCACCCGCCGGGGCCGCGCTTCGCTCAAGAATACGTGAGAGGTTTTCGGGTTCTCCGTCCCTCGGTCACTGCTGTGTGCAGGCCGCGGCCTTCGGGTTGCAGCCCTGGTTCTGCGACTTGGCCTGGCCCTGCTGCTTGGCGTTCTGCTGCTGCTTGGCGTTCTGCTGCTTGCCTTGCGCCTTGCCCTGACCCTGCAGCAGGATCTGCTGCTGGGCCTGCTTGCTGGTCTGCTTCGCCGTCGCCTTGGGCTGCGACGTCATCGGCTGCAACTGGGGCTGGGTGTTGCGGCTGACATTCTTCTGCTGGTTGCTCTTCTTGTTGCTCTGCTGCCAGTTCGGCTGCTGCGTCTGCGAGGCCGGGAGCTGGGCCGAAGGCTGCGCCGCCCGGTTCTGCTTCCAGGTCGGCGCGCCGGCCGAAGCCGCAATCGGCGAAGGCGCCTGGCCATTCTTCCAGGTCTTCTGCTGAGTCTGAGCCTGGGACTGCGGCTTGGTCTGCACGCCCGGACCCTGATTCTGTCCCTGGGGGTTCTGCCCTTGGGGCTGCTGCGGATTGCCGGTGCCATTCTGCGGCCAGATCACCGGACCGGGCGCGCCGTTGCCGTTCTTCGGCTTCTGCACGTTCTTCTGGTTATTCTTCTGCTGGCCCTGCCATTGCGGCTTTCCGTTTCCGTTCGCCGTGCCGGTGGCCTTCGGCGCGATCACCGGGCCCGGCGCGGTGTTCTTCTTCCAGGTCGGCTTGGCCTGATTGCTCTGCGGCTGCGCCGTGAACTGGCCGTTGTTCTTCGGCTTGCCCTGGTCGGTCTTCGACTGATTGGTCTGCTGCTGATTGGTCTGCGGCTGGGCCGTGAACTGGCCATTGTTCTTCGGCTTGCCCTGGCTGGTCTGCTGCTGGTTGGTCTGCGGCTGGGCCACGAACTTGC
>DASZYM010000321.1:0-2426 GCA_035545355.1 Dongiaceae bacterium | reverse complement strand
GCCGATCAGCTCCTCGACGCCGGTATAGATGTCGGCGCAGTCGAAGGTGGTGATCCCCGCCTCCGCCGAAGCGACGAGATCGGCGACGGCGGCTTCGCGGTCGATCTCGCCATGGCCGCCGGCGAGCTGCCAGCCGCCGCGGATGACCCGGGATATCCGATAGCCGGGGCGGAGGGTGCTGTATTCCATCGGCTACTTCTTCTTGGCGAGCGGCACGGCGGTGGTGTCGCTGTGATTGAAGCGGCGCTTGCCGAGCCGGGTGATCCTGAACCGGGTCGAGCAGTTGGGATCCGGGCAGGCGACCTCGGCATCCGTGCTCATCCAGTCGTTGGCATCGGTCGGGCGCTGCTTCGCCGCCAGCAGCGGCAGCAGGGCGCCCAGCGAATAGATCGAGAAGCCCTGGCCCGGCGGCAGATGCAGCATCTCGCCGCGAAGCTCGAAATGGTCGCCGGGCCTGGCGCCGCAATAGATCTTGCCGCCCTTGGGCGCCGTCACCTCGACCCGAAGGTCGTAGAGCTCGAAGCTCTGATCCCGCGCCTTGGCGGCGGCTTTCCTGGCAGTCGGCATGGCGGCCCCGAGGTGAAAGACTTGCGCCGGCAAAACGGCGCAATTAGGTTGACGCATCAAGCGGGAAAACGCCGGAAACTTCAAGAACAAGCGCGATCGGCATGTCTTCTTCGATGATGGTCTAGGCGTGCTGGAAACTCGATCGGTCTCGCGGCATTTCGGCGGCGTCGCCGCGGTCGATGCCGTCTCCATCAACATCGCCCAGGGCGAGGTCGCCGGGCTGATCGGCCCCAACGGCGCCGGCAAGACGACCTTGTTCAATCTCATCGCCGGCAGCCTGAAGCCGAGCGGCGGCGAAGTCCTGCTCAACGACCGGCGCATCGACGATCTCGCGACGCATAAGCGCCTCGATCTCGGATTGGGCCGCACCTTCCAGATTCCACGCCTCTTCGCCGAGATGAGCGTGCTGGAGAATATGCTGACCGCCGCGCGCGGCCAGGTCGGCGAAAGCATCTGGCCGAACTGGCTGCCCGGCAAGGCGGTGCGCGAGCAGGAGCGGCTCAATGTCGAGAAGGCGATGCGCCTGCTCGACTTCGTCACCTTGACCAGGCTCGCGCGCGAGCCGGCGCGGGTGCTCTCCGGCGGCCAGCGCAAGCTGCTGGAGCTCGCCCGTATCCTGATGGCGGACCCGAAGCTCATCCTGCTCGACGAGCCGGCGGCCGGCGTCAATCCAAGCCTGCTCGAGACCATCATCGACCGCATCCATGCGATCAACGCCACCGGCGTCACCTTCCTGATCATCGAGCACAACATGGACATGGTGGCGCGGCTCTGCAGCCGTGCGCTGGTGATGGTCGAAGGCCGCCTGCTCTGCGAAGGCGCGCCGCGCGAAGTCATCCGCGACCCGCGCGTGATCGACGCCTATCTCGGCGGAGCCGCCGCATGAGCCGCGTGGTCCTCAGCGCCTCCGACATCGTCGCCGGCTACGAGCCGGATCTGCCGATCCTGAACGGCGCCGGCTTCGTGCTCCATGAGCGCGAGATCGTGGCCTTGCTCGGGCCGAATGGTGCCGGCAAGTCGACCCTGATCAAGGCAGTGGCCGGGCTGGTGCCGATCACTTCCGGCACGGTGAAGCTCGGGGACGAGGAGATCACGCGCCTGCCCGCGCATATGCTGATCCGCCGCGGTCTCGGCTTCGTGCCGCAGACCGAGAACGTCTTCTCCGCGATGTCCATCGCCGACAATCTCCAACTCGCCGCCGCGATCCTGCCCAAGGACCGGCGCGGCGCGCGCGTGGCGGCGATGTATGCGATGTTCCCCGACCTCGCCGCGAAGAAGTCGCTGGCGGCGGGACGGCTCTCCGGCGGGCAGCGGCAGATGCTGGCGGTCGCCCGCGCGCTGCTGGTCGAGCCCAAGGTGCTGATGCTGGACGAGCCTTCGGCCGGGCTCTCGCCGAAGATCGTCGGCGCGGTGTTCGAGACCTTGCAGCAGGTGCGTGAGAGCGGCGTCGCCATCGTGCTGGTGGAGCAGAGCGTGCGCGCGGCTTTGGCCATCGCCGACCGCGCCTATGTGCTCACCGAAGGCCGCAACCGGCATGAAGGTGCGGCGGCATCGCTGCGCGACGATCCGATGATCGCCCATCTCTATTTCGGCGGCGATCCGGCGGAGTCTCATCCATGAGCCTGCAATTCCTCGCCGACGGGTTGCTGATGGGGGCGATGATCGGGCTCGGCGCGATCGGCGTCACGCTCACCTATTCCATCCTCGGCTTCGCCAATTTCGTGCATGGCGAGTTCGTCGCCTGGGGCGCCTATGCCTGTCTGGTGATCGCCGGGCTGATCGGCGCCGGCCTCGGCATCGGCATGGACTCGATCGGGCCGTTCTCCATCGGCTGGGTCGTGCTGTTCGCCGGCATCGTG
>DASZYM010000320.1:0-1733 GCA_035545355.1 Dongiaceae bacterium | reverse complement strand
GGTGATCAGCTTCGTGAAGCAGGGGCTGAAGGACCTCTCGATCTCGCGCACCACGTTCAAGTGGGGCGTCCCGGTGCCCGACGATTCCGACCACATCATGTATGTCTGGCTCGATGCGCTGACCAACTACATCACCGCAATCGGCTTTCCGGAGACCGGCAGCGAGACCTATCTGAAATTCTGGCCGGCCGACCTGCACATGGTCGGCAAGGACATCGTGCGCTTCCACGCGATCTACTGGCCGGCCTTCCTGATGGCCGCGGGGCTGGAGCCGCCGAAGCGTGTCTTCGCCCATGGCTGGTGGACCAACGAAGGCCAGAAGATCTCGAAATCGCTGGGCAACGTGATCGACCCGCATGCGCTGATCGCGCGCTATGGATTGGATCCGGTGCGCTACTTCCTGCTGCGCGAGGTGCCGTTCGGCAATGACGGCGACTTCTCGCATGCGGCGATGGTGCATCGGATGAACGGCGACCTCGCCAATGCGCTCGGCAATCTGGCGCAGCGCGTGCTGTCGATGATCAACAAGAACTGCGACGCCAAGGTCCCGCATCACGCCGCGCTGACGCCCGCCGACGAGAAACTCTTGAGCGCGGCCCATGGCCTGGTCGTGCAGTGCCGGCCGCTGATGACCGGCCAGCAGTTCAACAAGGCGCTGGAGGCGATCTGGCTGGTGGTCGGCGACGGCAACCGCTACATGGACGAGCAGGCGCCCTGGGGCCTGAAGAAGACCGATCCGGCGCGGATGGCCACGGTGCTCTATGTGCTCGCCGAGACGATCCGGCATCTGGCGCTGATCGTGCAGCCCTTCATGCCGCAATCCGCCGCCAAGCTCTTGGATCAGCTCGCTGTGGGTGAGGAGGATCGCGACTTCGCCGCCTTCGGTCCGGAGCATGCGCTGGAGGCGGGCACCGATCTGCCGAAACCGGAAGGCATCTTCCCGCGCTTCGTCGAGGAGACGGCGGCGCAATGAGTGCTGTCCGGCTGGTCGACAGCCACTGCCATCTCGACTTCCCGGACTTCACCGGCCAGGTCCCGGCGGTGCTGGAACGCGCCGCCGCGAACGATGTTGCCCATCTGGTGACGATCTGCACCAAGGTGACGGAGTTCGGCAAGGTGCTGGCGATCGCCGAGAGCGATCCGAGGATAAGCTGCTCGGTCGGCATCCATCCGCACGAGGCGGCCGAGGAGCCGGCGGTCGATACCGCACGCCTGGTCGAGCTCGCCCGGCATCCGAAGGTGGTCGGGATCGGCGAGGCCGGGCTCGATTACTTCTACGACAAGAGCCCGCGCGACCGGCAGCGCCAGGTCTTCGCCACCCATATCGAGGCGGCGCGGCAATCGCGCCTGCCGCTGATCGTGCACAGCCGCGATGCCGATGACGACACGATCGCCGAGCTGCAGGTGGGAGCAGGGAAGGGCGGCCACGATGGTAAACCACTGCGGGGCGTCATCCACTGCTTCACCTCGACTCAGAAACTGGCGGACGCGGCATTGGAGATGGGATTCATGATCTCGCTCTCCGGCATCGTGACCTTCAAGAATGCCGAGGCTCTGCGCGACGTCGCCAAGACCGTGCCGCTCGACCGGCTGCTGGTGGAGACCGATTCCCCCTATCTCGCGCCGGTCCCCAAGCGCGGCAAGAGCAACGAGCCGAGCTATGTGAAGCACACCGCGACCTTCGTCGCCGCCCTGCTGGGCCTTAGCTATGAGGATCTGGCCCAGCGCACGAC
>DASZYM010000319.1:0-5330 GCA_035545355.1 Dongiaceae bacterium | reverse complement strand
ATGACGTCTTAAATGAGAAAAGACCGGCGGAATTTCTCGCCGGTCTTTCACGATTTGCGGACCTTACACTAAGAGCCGCGATTTGTCAAGGATTCCCGCGCTCACGAATAGTATTGCGCGCCGGTCTGGTAGCCCTTGAAGCTCTCGAGATCGTGGGAATAGAAGAGCTCGGCGTCGTGCTTCTCGGCGAGTTCCTTCAACCGGCGCATCGAATTCAGGCTCGCCACCGGGTCGAGGTGGAAGCTGGAGATGCACATCATGTCCATGTTCTTCTTGCTGTAGCAGGCATCCGCGGTGAACAGCATCGGCCGCCGGTTCTTCAGCTCCACCATCAGGCTGTAATGGCCGGCGGTGTGGCCGGGCGTCTCGAACAGCCAGATGCCCTTGGCGATCTCCTGGTCGCCGGTCAGCGTCTGGAACTTCGGCGTGTACATGTCGAGCGCGGGATCGGGCGGCAGGGTCACGCCCTTCTGCTTCATGATCTCCGGGGAGAAGGTGAGATCGGAATAGCCCAGGTGCTCGAAGGGCTTGCAGTTCTTGCTCTGCTCCAGCTCCTTGGCGTGGCAGATGGTGCAGGCCTCGTGCAGGTGCTTGTTCCCGCCGCAATGGTCGAAGTGGTAGTGCGAGTTGATGACGTAGTTCACGTCGCCGGTCTTCAGCCCGATCTTGGCGAGCTGGCCGGGGATGGTCTGTTCCTTGTCCTGGATCGGCTTCTCGAAGGGCAGGACGCGCATCACGTGGTCGAAGTCGTAGCCGGTATCGAACATGTACCGGCCGTCCTGGTGCTCGATCAGCACCGCATAGCAGGGGAAGCGCAGCTCGCCGCCGGGGCCGCGGTTCCAGAAGGCATGGAAGCCGTCGATCACCAGCGTCCCGCCGTCGAGCAGATAGACTTTCGTATCGGACATCGTTCCGTTCCTCCCTCTGTTCTTCTATCCCCGGTTTCTCATCCTCTGTCGCCGCGCACGTAAGGCAGGCCGAGCGCCGGCGGCAGCACGCTGTGCCGCGCGAAGATTACCAGAACCAGCATGACCATGGCGAAGGGCAGCATCTGCACCACATCGGTCGGCACGTTGACGCCGGCGACCTGCAGGGCCGTGGTCATCGAGAGGCTGACGCCGAACAAGGCCGCGCCCAGCAGCACCCAGATCGGCCTGCCGCGCGCCAGCATGGCCAGCACGATGCCGATGAACCCGTCGCCGCCGGTCATGAAGGGCACGAAGATGCCGGCGCCGACATTGGCCATGTAGGCGCCGCCGATCCCCGCGAGAAATCCGGTCGAGAGCACGGCGCAGGCGCGGGTCGTGACCACACTGACGCCCGCGGCATCGAGCGCCGCCGGCTTGCTGCCCGCGGCTTCCAGGTTGATGCCGATATAGGTCGAGCGGAACATCCAGGCCAGGACCCAGACCAGGATCACCGCGAGATAGACCACGGCGTCATGGGCGAACAGGCCCGGCCCGATCACCGGGATGTCGGAGAGGCCGGGAATGGTCAGCACCGGCGAGGCCGGAAGCGTCGGGTGCTCGCGGCTGAACTGGAAGTATTGCAGCAAAGCCGTGAGGCCCTCGGCGCCGATGGTGAGCGCGATGCCGATCACGATCTGGTTGAGGCCGAAGCGGATGCAGAACAGCACCACGAAGAGCGCCACCGCCATGCCGCCGAGCCCGCCGCCGACGAAACCGAGCGCGAACGAGTTGGAGTAATAGGTGGCGCAGAACCCGGTATAGGCGCCGAACAGCATCATGCCTTCGATGCCGATATTGAGGACGCCGGATTTCTCCGAGATCTGCTCGCCGAGCCCCGCCAGCAGCAGCGGCACGCCGGCGGTGACCGAGCCGAAGAGCAGCGCCGTCAGGAAGGATTGGGTGAGGAGGTGTTCCATGATCAGTACGCCCTCCCGGCTTGTTCCGAAGGCGCCAGGAGCGGACAGACCCGTCGACCCCTTACCCCTGCCCCCTCCCTCAAGGGGAGAGGGGGATGTCTATCCGCGCTCCGCGCGTAGGTGAGTCGGACCATCTCGATCAACAGCATAAAGAACCCCCGCTCCCCTTGAGGGAGAGGGCGGGGTGAGGGGTCGCTCCGGCCTTACCCAGCATCTTCCTGCTCATCTCTATCGCGTCCGCTTGCGGCGGACGTGGTCGAGATACTCGACCACGGCGAGGAAGATCAGCAGCAGCGCGACCAGGACCAGGACGAAATGCTGCGGGACGCCGACGCGGCGGGCGGCGCTGTCGCCGCCGATCATCAGCGCCGAGAAGAACAAGGTGAAGCCGATCACGCCGTAGCCGTTGAACCGCGCGAGGAAGACCAGCGGCACGACCAGCAGGCCGAAGGCCGGGTTCCAATCGGCGCGCACCGTGCCCCAGACGCCGAGGATCTCGACCGAACCGGCAAGGCCGATCAGGCCGGCGCTCAAGGCAAAGGTCGCGATGGTGAGCCAGCCCACCTTCAACCCGGCATGGACTGCCGCCGCCGGATTGGCGCCAACCACCTGCAGCTTCAGGCCGAAGGACGTGCGGGTCATCATCAGATGCACCAGGACGATGACGACGAGGCCGATGATCACGCCGCTGTGGATCGTGGTGCCGTAGATGCGCGGCAGGCGGTCCTCGACCGGCAGCATCCGGGTCTGCGGCACCGTCGTGCCGGGATCCCAGAACAGGAGCTTGATCAGCACGTTCGCGAAGCTGGTGCCGAGGAAGCTCATCATCATCGAGGTGATGATCTCGTTGATGCCGTAGCGCGCCTTGAGGAATGCCGGGACGAAGGACCAGGCGGCGCCCACGATCATCGAGACGATCATGCAGAGAACGAGGTTCAGGAACAGCGGAAGGATGCCGACCAGCACGGGCGCCAAGGCCGCGGTGATGACGGCCCCCAGCAGGAACTGGCCATCGCCGCCGAGATTCCAGAGACCGGCCCGGAAGGCGACGATCAGGCCCGAGGCGATCAGCAGCAGCGGCGCCATGCGGGTGAGGGTTTCCTGCAGGCCGCTCCAGGTGAAGAGGCCGCGGCGCAGCACATAGCCATAATAGGCCAGCGGATCCTTGCCGAGGATCAGGAGGATGATGCCGCCGACGATCAGCGCCAACAGGATCGGGATGCCGATGCGCAAGGCGGCGTCGCGGATGTCGCGCATCCGGGAATTGCCCTGCATCGGCGTCGGCAGGGTGCCGGTATCGACCGCGCTCATGCCGCGACCTCGGCCGCTTTCGCCCCGGTCATCAGCAGGCCGACCTTGCGCTCGACGTCGGGTGCGTTCTCAACGATGCCGGCGAGATGGCCCTGGACCATCACGCCGATCCGGTCGGAGAGCTCCAGCAGCTCGTCGAGATCGGTCGAGATCACCACGACCGACATGCCGTTCCCGGCGCTCGCCAGGATGCGGTCATGGGCCAGCCGCGTGTTCTGCAGATCGAGACCATAGGTCGGCTTGTTGAAGATCGCGATGCTGGCCTGCGCGTTCAGCTCCCGCGCCAGCAGCACCTTCTGGATATTGCCGCCCGAGAGGCGCCCAACCGGAGTCTTCTCCGAGGGCGTGCGGATGTCGTTGCGGCGGATGAGGTCGCGCGCATGGTCGTGGATCAGCTCCCAATCGCTGATCCCCTTGCGCCAGAACGGCGCGGCGCCGATCTCCTTCAGCACCAGGTTGGTCGCGACCGAGAAGGCGCCGACCGTGCCCTCGCCCAGCCGCTCGTCGGTGACATAGCGCACGCCGTGGATGCGCCGCGCCGGCGCGTCGTCATGGGTGACATCGGCGCCGTCGATCGCGATCGCGCCGCCGCCGAGGCGCCGCTGGCCGGCCAGCACCTCGGCCAGATGCTTCTGCCCGTTGCCGTCGATGCCGGCGATGCCCAGAATCTCGCCGGGCCAGAGATCGAAGGTGACGCCGCGCAACGGACATTCGCCGCGCCCCGCCTCGGTCGCGAGGTCGCGCACCTTCATCCGCGGCGCGACGTTGCGATCGACGGCGCGGTCCTTATGCGCCGCACGGCCGCGGCCGGTCAGCAGCTCGGCATCCCGGTCATGGCCGCCCGCCGTGCCGAACATCATCTGGATGACGGTGTCGGTCGCCTGGCCCTCGCTCATGCTCTTCAGGCGCGCCGGCGCGATCTCGCCCACCACCCTGCCGAGGCGCAGCACGGAAATGCGGTCGCCGAATTCGTAGGCCTCGGCGAGCTTGTGGGTGATCAGGATCAGCGCCACGCCCTTGTCGCGCAGGCGCTTCATGACCGCGCCGAGGTCGCGGACGCCTTGCGGCGTCAGCATGGAGGTCGGCTCGTCGAGGATCAGCAGCTTCTCGCCGCGCCAGAGCGCGCGCATGATCTCGACCTGCTGCTGCTCGCCGAGCGAGAGGCGGCCGACCAGGGCGTCGGGATCGATCTCGACGCCGAGCAGCGCCGACAATTCCTTGAACCGCGCCAATGCCGGGCCGCGGCCGAGGCGCTTCTTCCAATCGCCGCCCAGCATCAGGTTCTCGATGACGGTCAGGCTCGGCACCAGCAGCACATGCTGGAAGACCGTGCCGATGCCGAGCTCCAGGCTGTGGCGCGGCGAGCGGATCTTCACCGGCGAGCCTCCGACCAGCACCTCGCCCTCGTCGGGCTGCTGCATGCCGGCCAGGATGCCGATCAGGGTGGACTTCCCGGCGCCGTTCTCGCCCAGCAGCACATGGACTTCGCCGGCATGGAAATTCAGCGTGACCGCATCGTTGGCGAGCACGCCGGGAAATCTCTTGGTGATGTTACGGACCGCCGCAACGGGCGCGGTTTCACTCATGATCTCGCTCTGCGTCGGGCCGCGCCGCGGTTCGCGCGGCACGGCCCTTCGTAGAGAACGCCGGGTTACTGCGCGGCGGCGCTGACCGAGGTCATCAAGGCGCGCACCTTCTGCGCGTCCTCGATGCGGTCGACCTTCACGCTGCCGTCGATGATCTGGGCCTTCACCTTCTCGACGTCGTCCCAGACATTGTCGGGGATGTTCTTGGTGTGGAGCAGATGCTCCGAGCCGTCCTTCAGCGAGATCGCATATTCATGCGTGCCGAACTTGTCGGCCTTCAGGTCCTCGACCATCTGCGAGTAGACCGGCACCATGTCCCAGATCACCGAGGACAAGAGGTTGGAGCCGTGCTTCTCGCTCTTGTCGCCGATCACGTCGATGAACCAGACCTTGCCGCCCGAGGTCGACTTGCCGGTCTCGACCGCCTCGACCATGCCGAAGCTGGCGCCGTCGCCCTGGCCGAAGATGATGTCGGCGCCCGCGCCGATCACCTGGGTGGTGACGCGCTTGCCGCCGGCCGCGTCGGAATAGGCGGCCGGGCCGATCAC
>DASZYM010000318.1:0-6870 GCA_035545355.1 Dongiaceae bacterium | reverse complement strand
TCCCGCGACGACATCGAGATGACCAAGCAGGTCAAGATCGCGCTGGAGAAGATCGGCATCCAGCTCCACGACCACATCATCATCGGCCGCAAGGGCCATGTGAGCCTGCGGAGTCTGGGGTATCTGGACGAGGCTAAGTAGACGGCACGGCCTCCAGGATCAGCGCCTGGATGTGCGGCACCGTCTCGCCGGTCAGGATCAATTCGCCGCGGATCGTGCCCTTTTCGCAGATCAGCGAGAGCCGGGTGGAGAGCTCGTGGTTCGCATCGGGCTCGATGCGCCTGAGCTCGCCGGCCTGCGCGGTCAGCCGTGCCAGCAGGCGGTTCCATTCCGCCGCGGTGCGGTCGAGCAGGATGTTCTCCGCCAGCAGCGCCCCACCCTCCTCGATCTTGCCGGCGCGGTAGATGCGCGACACGGCCTCGATCGCCGGTGCCAGAAGGGCGCTGACCGGCTTCGGCGGCATGCGCCAGAGCCCCGCCTCTTTCAGCGCCATCGCCGCGGTCAGGTTCGGCTCGTTCATCGCCGCATAGGTGCGGTTGGCGAAGCTGAAAATGCCGACCCCGGTCTCCGGCGAGAACAGGAAATGCGAGCCATAACCCGGCAGGCCGCCGCGGTGGTGCAGATAGCGGCCGAGCTCCGCTTCGGCGGAATTGACCAGGCCGTAGCCATAGGCGCTGGCGGTCGCGATCTCGCGGCCGTTATGGGTGCGGAACGTGGGCGCGCGCGGCGCGCTCTGCAGCAGCGCCAGCTCACGGCGCGAGGCGCGGCCGAGCGGGCCGTCATCGGCATCGTCCCGCGCCGGCCAGGCATCGAGCAGGAAGCCGACGAAACGCGCATATTCGACGACATTGACGGTGAGCCCGGCCATGGCGCCGAAGGCGCCGTGGCGCTCCAACCGCTCCAGCGCCCAGCGATCCTCGGCCATGCGATAGGGCAAGGCCAGGGCGCCGGCGGGAAGCTCGTCCGGCTCCAGCGTGCTGCGCTCCATGCCGATCGGCCGCAGGATCTCGCGCAGCACGAAAGCGGGATAGGAATCGCCGGTGATCTTCTCGATCACGCGGCCCAGGATCGAGTAGCCGAGATTGCTGTATTCGAACTCGATGCGCGGCGCGCGGGCGAAATGCTGGCCGTCGGCGAGCATCTTGTCGAAGGCCTCGGCCGGCATCGCGAGCTGGCGGTCGCCCCAGGGATCGTCGGTCACGAAGCCGCCGACATGGGTCAGGAGATCGCGCAGGGTGATCGGCCGGCTGTCTTTGGTCGGCAGGCGCCGATCGTCGAAACCGGCGAGGAAGTCCTTGAGCGGCGCGTCGAGGGCCAGCTTGCCACGGTCGCGGAGCAGCAGAATGCCCATGGCCGTGACCACCTTGGTCATCGAGGCGATGCGGAAGAAGGTCTCGGTCCCGACCGGCGCCTTGGTATCGACCGAGGTGATGCCGAGCCCCTTGCCATAAGCCAGCCTGCCGTTCCGCACCACGCCGAAGGCAAGCCCCGGAAGCTTCTCGGCCTGCTGGTAGGCCGCGTAGATCTCGTCGAGCGCCCGGAAGGCACCCTCCTCCGCTTCTTCGATCGTCATCGCATTCCCCCGACCCGGGCGCCGCTCAGAGCAGTGCTTTCACCGCCGCGACGGCCGCCTCGACTTCGTCTTCCGAGTTGTAATAGTGCGGCGCCGCCCTGACCACAACAGGAAGCTGGCGCGCCGCGAAGTCGAGCAAGGTGCTGTTCCGGCTGGAGGTCGAAACATTGATCTTCTTCTGCGCCAAGGCGGCCTTCACCTGCGCGCTGTCGATCCCGTCGATGGCGAAAGTCACGATCGCGCCGGGATCGGCTCCGAGATCATACACCGTGACTCGGGGCAATTCCCGAAGCGCCGCCCGCAGCATCCGACCCAAGGCGAGGCAACGGGCGCTGATCACCTCCATGCCGAGATCGAGCGCGTAATCCACGGCGGCGCCGAGGCCGAGCCGCAGGGCATAGGCATTCTCCCAGGTCTCGAACCGCCGCGCATCCGCGCGCAACTCGTAACGGTCCGGCGCCGTCCAGAGCGCCGCGTCATGGTCGATCATCGGCGGCTCGAGGGTCTGGAGCAGCGCCCGACGCACATAGAGAAAGCCGGTCCCGCGCGGACCGCGCAGGAACTTCCGCCCGGTCGCCGAAAGCATATCGCAGCCGAGCGCGCTCACATCGATCGGCACCTGCCCGGCCGCCTGGCAGGCATCGAGGAGATAAGGAATGCCGTGGCGCCGCGCGACCCTGCCGATCTCCGCCGCCGGGTTGATCAAGCCGCCATTGGTCGGGATCCAGGTGATCGAGATCAATTTCACCCGATCGTCGATCATGGCCTCCAGCGCCGCCGGATCGGTCTCGCCCGCCGCGTCGTTCGGGATCACCTCGACCACCGCGCCGGTGCGCTTGGCGACCTGAAGATAGGCGACATAGTTCGCGCCGTATTCCGCCTGCGCGGTCAGGATGCGGTCGCCGGGCCGGAACTTCAGGCTGTAGAAGGCCATGTCCCAGGCGATGGTCGCGTTCTCGACCAGCGCGATCTCGCCGGGCTGCGCGCCGATCAGCCGCGCGACCGAGGCATAGACCGCCTCGCACTCCGCCTTCCGCGCGTCGGCCGCCTCATAGCCGCCGATCTCCGCTTCGAGGATGAGGTGGCGCTGCATCGCGCCCAGCACCGGAAGCGGCATCAGCGCGGCGCCGCAATTGTTGAGGTGATTGACGTTCTTCGTGCCCGGCGTCTCGGCGCGGAGTCTGTCAAGATCGAGTCGCATGCGGCGACTATCGCATGATCTCAATGCCTCGAATAGCGGAGCGGCCGGCCGACGATCTGCGCATAGGACCGCGCGAGGTGCTCCGCGCCGGCAAAGCCCGCCGCGGCGGCGATCTCCGCGGCCGTCAGATCGCCCGCCGCCAGCAGCGCCTGCGCGCGCGCCACCCGCCGCCGCAAGAGCCAGCGGTGCGGCGGCTCGCCGAAGGTCCGCTCGAAGCTCGCCAGGAACGCTTGCAGGGGCAAGTCGCAGGCTTCCGCCAGCCGCGCGACCTCGACGGCGCCGCCGAGATTGCGGTCGAGCAGCGCAACGATCGCGTCCTTTTGCCAGGGCGTTAGCGACTGTGCCGCGCCGGGCGGCTCCGTCTGGCCGAGCAGCATGCTGCCGACATAGCTCGCGACCGCCGTCGTCACATGATCGACGAACAGCCGGTTGGCCTCGTCCGGCCGCGCGAAGGCCGGGAGCAGAGACTGCCCCAGGCCGTGGATCACCGGCTCGGCGATGGCGAAGCCGGGATCGGGCGCGGGCGGGTCGCCGATCCCGACACCCCGCTCCGCCTCCGAGATCGCGTTGAGCACGTCGAACGGCAGATAGAAATGGAGACTCTCGAAGGTGCTGATGCTGTTGACGATCGGATTGCTGCGCAGGTCGTAGATATTGATCAGCCCCGGCGCGATCGCGCCCGTCGGCCGCGCCTGACCGTCGAGCCAGAGGTCGTGCTCGGCGCAGGCGCGCAGATGCAGCACCAGCAGCAGCGCATCCTCCCTCGGGAAAGGCTCGGTCAGGCCGTTATTCTCGATATCGCATCGGATGTGGGTGACGGCGATCTTGCCGTGACGGAGCGTATGCGTGACGAAGGACGGCGCGTCGTCGAGACGGAACCTGGCCGCGAGCGCCTTGCCGTATCCGGCCGAGGCGGCCGCTTCCCTCCGCTTCATCCCGGCGGCCTCAGCTCAGAACGGTGCGCCGCCAGGCGTTGGGCGCCAGGCCGGTATGCCGCGAGAAGACCCGCGTGAAATGGCTCTGATCGGCGAAGCCGCAGCGCAGCGCGACTTCGGTCAGCGCGAGCTTGCGGTCGCGCAGCAGCTCCTTCGCCAGCTCGACGCGCCGCGCCTGGAGCCAGCGATGCGGCGGCATGCCGGTGGATTGCCGGAAGGCGCGGGTAAAGTGGCTGGCCGAGAGCTCGCATTCCTCGGCAACGCGCCGGAGCGCCAGCGAGCCGTCCAGTGCGGCGCTCATCAGCTCCTTGGCGCGCCGCTCCTGCCAGGGCGCCAGGCCGCCGCGCTGCCGGCGGCTGTTGGGCCGCATCCCGCCATAGGTCTGCGCCACATGCAGGGCCAGCGCCGAGGCGATGTGGTCGACGAAGATCGTGCTCACATCCTGCGGCCGGTTGAAGGCCGCCCGCAGCGCCTCGGCCAGCAGCAGGATCGTCCGGTCGGCGATCCCCTGGCCCGGACGATAATTGAGCTCGCCGATCGGCCGCGCGTTGTTCTCCTCCGCGAGCACCGCCAGGACGTTGCGCGAGAGATAGAAGAAGATCGAGTGGTAAGGCTTGTCGAGCAGCGCCACGGGGTCGCGCTTCAGGTCGTAGAATGTCGTCTCGCCGGCCTTCAGGTCGCAGAGCGGCGCCTGCTTGCCGTCCTCCCAATATTCGTGGTGCGCGAAGTCCCGAAGCTGCAGGCCCACCAGATAGGCGTCCTCGCGCCGCTGCGGCTGGGTGACGTCGTTGGGGGCGCGATCGCCGCGCAGTTCCGTCACGCCGATCTCGCTCGAGCGCAAGGCGCGGGAGATGATGACGGGGGCGTCATCCAAATGAAACTTCCTGGCGAGATCGGCCCCGTATGCGCGTTCAGCGGCCACGTCGAATCCCCTCCAACAGCAGCGCCGGAATAGTGCCGCAAAGATCGCACGAGGTTTTGCTCAAAACGATCACTTTCCCGTCCGGCTCGCCCCCTACAAAGGTCGGTGCCGGCCGTCTCCCGCTTAGGGCCGCAATCGGCAAGATCCGCGCGTTTTGGAAAAGACCGCAACGGCAAAGCGGCGCAAATCCTCGCTTCGGCATCACCCCTGTCGCCTGGAGGCACCCTTGGACCGGATCCGTCGCATCGAGCGTCTCGCCACCCGCATCGCCTTGGCCACTGCCATCTGCAGCGGCTCCGCCATCCTCGCTTTGGCGCAGGATGCGAGCCTGCAGACGGCGTCCGTCACCAAGACATCGCCCAACCAGATGATGGATGCCATGCACCAGGCCTTCGGCGCACATCACGACCGTGCGGTACATACCAAGGGCATCATGCTGCTCGGCACTTTCACGCCGGACCCAGCGGCCCGGACGCTGACCAAGGCACCGATCTTTGCCGGCGGCACGCTGCCGGTGCAGGCGCGGTTCTCGCTCTTCTCCGGCATTCCCGACATCCCTGATACCGATGGCGGCGCCGCGCCCACCGGCCTTGCGATCAAGATCAAGGCGAAGAACGGCGCCTCCTACGATCTCGCCAGCGACCAGCATAACGGCTTCATCGTCGCGACCGTCGATGAGTTCGCCGAGGTGATGCGCGATGTCGGGGCCAGCGGACCGGGCGTCGCCCATCCGACCCCGATCGAGCAGTTCATCGGCACGCATCCCGCCGCCAAGGCCTTCGTCTCCAGCCTCACGCAGCCGGCCTCCTACGCGCAGGCGACCTTCTTCGGCATCAACGCCTTCAAATGGACCAACGCCCAGGGCAAGTCGGTCTTCGTCCGCTATCGCTACGTGCCGCGCGCCGGCGAGCACTATCTCGGCAAGGACGAGTTGAAGGGGCTCGGCCCCAATTATCTGCAGGACGAGATCGTCGCCCGGGTCGCCAAGGAGCCGGTCGTGTTCGATTGGTACGTCCAGATCGCAGAGGCCGGCGACAAGATCGAGGATCCATCCGCCGTCTGGCCGGAGAGCCGCAAGCTGATGAAGATCGGCACGTTCACCTTGACCAGGCAGCCGACCGACATCGCCGCCGCAGACAAGGCCTTCACCGTGCTCCCCGGCTCGTCGCATCCGGGCATCGACCCCGCCGACCCGATGCTGACCTTCCGCAACAAGGTCTATCCGGTCTCGTTCAAGGCGCGGCAATAGCCGGCGGCATGATCAGGCCACGCTGAGCGCCGCCCGCCGTTCGGAGGGGAACGGCGGGAAAGCGAGGGCGATCGCCGCGGCGCCGAAGCCGATGGCGCTGGAGGCGACGTAGAGCCAACCGTAGGTGCCGAACGTGTCGAAGATCCAGCCGCCGAGCGCCGGCCCCAGCGCCATGCCGAGGGCGGAGACCATGGTCGCCGCGCCGATCACGGTGCCCATGATGCGGATGCCGAAATACTCGCGGGCGATGACCGCGTAGAGCGGCATCACGCCGCCATAGGCAAAGCCGAAGATCGCCGCGACCGAGTAGAAGCCGTCGAGGCTGCGCACGAAGTAATAGCAGCCCGCGCCGACCGCCTGGACCAGCAACCCCGCCACCAGCACGCGCTTGGCGCCCCAGCGATCGCCGGCGAGGCCGATCAGCACGCGGCCGAACAAGCCGCCGATGCCTTCCATGCTGTAGATGCTGACCGCGGCCAGGACCGGAATGCCGCAGGTCTCGGCATAGGAGACGGTGTGGAAGATCGGCCCGGAATGCGTGGCGCAGCAGGCGAAGAAGGTCAGCGCCAGCACGATGAATTGCGGCGAGCGGAAGGCTTGCGATGCGGACATGATCGGCTCGTTCGCCATGGATTGCGCCGGGCGCCGCGCATCCATCGCGACCGACGGCGCGCGGCGCACCAGCAGCGACAGTGGAACCAGCGCCACGAGCGCGATCGCCGCCAGCGTGAGCTGCGTGGTGCGCCAGTCGTCGTGCTCGATCAGCCAGGCGGCGAAGGGAGACATGGTCAGCGGCGCGATGCCGACGCCCGCCGAAACCAGCGATACCGCGAGGACCCGATGCTTCTCGAACCAGCCGGTGACCGAGGCCATCAGCGGCGGGAAGAAGCTGCCGCCGCCGATCCCGACCAGGATGCCATAGGCGAGCTGGAACTCGAGGAGCGTCGCGGCGCGGCTGGCCAAGGCGAGGCCGGCCACCAGGATGAGGGA
>DASZYM010000317.1:0-4148 GCA_035545355.1 Dongiaceae bacterium | reverse complement strand
GGAATGCCGGACCCGGCGAGCGCCGCGACCGCAGGCTTTACCATGGTCGGATAGACGCAAACTGCACCCACACGCAGCGGATCGTCGGAAAGGCCCAGCGCCTCCACCAGATCGGCGCGCAGCGGCTGCTTGGCCTTGGCGCAGAGCCGGTGCACCCGCTGCGGCGTGTCGTCGCCGGCAAGCGTGGTCAGGTCGATGCACTGGATCGCCTTCACCAGCCAGGCGGCCTGGTATTCCTTCTTGACTGTGCGGCGGGTGGGCAGGGTCGCGGTGCGGCGCTCGACCGCGCTCAGGTTGACCGTCGGCCCCAAAGCCGCCTCTTCGTTGAAGGCGATGCCGGTATTGCGGCGGTGATCGGTGTCGGGACCGATGCGCTTCAGATCGGTGGCGAGGTTCATGATACTCTCCTGAAGCGGCGACCTTGCGGCCCGGCCTGCTCCAAGTCAAGGCGGACGGGCCGCCTAAATTCGACCGCTTTTTCAACCCTCTAGGGGCTGGATTTCCGGCCTTCCGCCCGGCATTCTGCCTGTCATGGACAACCCCGCGCCGGCCTCCCGTTCCGTTTCCAAGGACCCGCTGCTCCAGCCCTTCGCGCTGAAGCACCTGACCCTGAAGAACCGCATCGTCTCCACCAGCCACGAGCCCGCCTATTCGGAAGATGGGCTGCCGAAGCTCCGATACCAGCTCTATCACGAGGAGAAGGCCAAAGGCGGCTGCGCGCTGACCATGATCGGCGGCTCGTCCGTCGTGGCGCCGGATTCACCGCCGGCTTTCGGCAATCTCGCGGCGGGCTCGGACGCGATCATCCCGCATTTCAAGGAACTGGCGCGGCGGGTGCATGCCCAGGGCTGCGCCGTCATGTGCCAGATCACCCATCTCGGCCGGCGCACCAACTGGAACAAGGCGGACTGGCTGCCGGTGATCTCGGCCTCGCCGACCCGCGAGCCCGCGCATCGCAGCTTCCCGAAGGAGATGGAGGATTTCGACATCGCCCGGGTCGTGCGCTCCTATGGCGATGCCGCGCGGCGCTGCCGGGAAGGCGATCTCGACGGCGTCGAGATCGAGGCCTACGGCCATCTCTTCGACGCCTTCCTCTCGCCGGCCACCAACAAGCGCACCGACGCGTATGGCGGCGATCTCGAGAACCGCATGCGTTTCGGCTTCGAGGTCTTGCGCGAGATCCGCCGCCAGGTCGGCCAGGACTATATCGTCGGCATCCGCATGGTGATCGACGAGGGCGATCTCGAGCACGGCCTGAAATACGAGGACGGGCTGCACATCGCGCTCCGCTTCCAGGAAGCCGGGCTCATCGATTTCGTGAATGTGATCAAGGGCCATATCGAGAGCGACGAAGCTCTGTCGCATGTGATCCCGGTCATGGGCACGCCGGCCGCCCCGCATCTCGATATGGTCAGGCAGGTGAAGCAGGCGCTGAAACTGCCGGTGCTGCATGCCGCGCGCATCGCCGATGTGGCGACCGCGCGCCACGCGATCCAGTCGGGCTCGGTCGATCTCATCGGGATGACCCGCGCGCATATGGCCGATCCGCATATCGTCGCCAAGATTGCGCGCGGCGAAGAGGAGCGGATCCGCCCCTGCGTCGGCGCCGGCTATTGCATCGACCGCATCTATCAGGGCGGCGAGGCTTTGTGCCTGCACAACCCCGCCACCGGCCGCGAAGAGACCATGCCGCATGTGATCCCGGCGGCCGCACAGCAGAAGCGCATTGTCATCGTCGGCGCCGGCCCGGCCGGCCTCGAAGCGGCGCGGGTCTCCGCCTTGCGCGGCCACAAAGTGACCGTGTTCGAAGCGGGCCAGCATCCCGGCGGCCAGGTGGCGATCGCCGCCAAGGCGCCGCGGCGCAAGGAGATCATCGGCATCGTCGATTGGCTGAAGGGCGAGATCGACCATCTCGGCGTCGATCTCCGCACCGGCATCTATGCCGAAGCTTCGGACGTGCTGGCCGAGACTCCCGACATCGTGGTGATCGCGACCGGCGGCGTGCCCAATCCCGGTCTCTTCCCGGGCGCCGAGGATCTCGCCGTCACCACCTGGGACATCCTCTCCGGCCAGGTTGCGGTCGGCGAGAACGTGCTGCTCTACGACGACGAGGGCGGGCACGAGGCGCTCTCGGCCGCCGAATTCGCCGCCATGCGCGCCAAGAACCTGGAGATCGTGACGCCCGAGCGCATGGTCGGTGTCGATGTCGGCGGCCTGAACTATCCCGGCTTCTACAAGGCCTTCTATCTCGGCAAGGTGACGCAGACCCTGAATTTGCGCCTGCAATCCCTGGCGCGGGACGGCAACCGGATCGTCGCGCGCTTCAAGAACGACTACGACAAATCGACGGCCGAGCGCCGGGTCGATCAGGTGATCGCCTGCCACGGATCGCTGCCGGCGGACGGGATCTATTTCGACCTCAAGGCGCAGTCGCGCAACCGCGGCGAGATCGACTACGAGGCCTTGATCCATCTCCGCCCGCAGGCGATCGCCGCCAATCCCGACGGCCGATTCCAGCTCTTCCGGGTCGGCGATGCCGTCGCCAGCCGCAACATCCACGCGGCGATCTACGATTCGCTCAGGCTCTGCTCGGTGTTTTAACCGTCGCGGCCTTTCCTCCGGCCGGCATCCTCCCTTATGCTGCGGCATAGCTGCCGGCTGAAGCAGCGCATCGGGGGAGAGTGCTCATGCCCACCCTAGCTTCCATCGAACTCAACCTGATCGTCTGGTCCGTGGCGCTCTGCGTGCTGCAGATGCTGATCTCCGCCATCCTGACCCACAGCCAGGTCGGCTTCGCCACCATGATCGGCAATCGGGAAGGCTTCCCGGAATTGACCGGCGCCGCCGGCCGGGCCCGCCGCGCGCATGAGAACATGGTGGCCAATCTGGTCCTGTTCGCGTCGCTGATGCTGGTGGTCGCCTTCACCGGCAAGTCCGATGCGATGACGACGCTGGGCGCACAGCTCTTCTTCTGGGCGCGGCTGGTCTATGCCCTGGTCTATCTGCTCGGCGTGCCGTATGCGCGCACGATTAGCTGGGCCGTCTCGATGGTCGGCCTGTTCATCATTTTCATCGAGGTGATCTGATCATGGAATTCATCAATCCGAGCGATGCGCCGGCCCCGGCCTCGAAATACAGCCAGGCCATCCTGGTCCCCGCGACCGCGCGGCGGCTGGTCATCTCCGGCCAGATCGGCATGACCAAGGACGGCAAGGTCCTCGACGGCATGGAGGCCCAGCTCCGCCAGAGCTGGCAGAACATCCTGGCCGTGTTGCGCGCCGGCGGCATGTCGGTCACCGATCTCGTGAAGGTCACGACCTTCGTGGTCGATCCCAAGGCGGTCGCGATCAACCGCCAGGTCCGCGACGAGGTCATGCAGGGCCATCAGCCGGCCTCGACCTTCCTGGTGGTCGCCGGCCTCGCCATGCCCGCGCTGCTCTGCGAGATCGAAGCCGAGGCGGTCAAATAGGATGCCGGCCGAGACGATCGACCTCGACGCCTACCTCCGCCGCATCGGCTATACGGGGCCACGCGAGCCCACGCGCGACGTACTGGCGGCGCTGCACGCGCATCACCTGAACACGATCCCGTTCGAGAACCTGGACGTCCTGCTGCAGCGCCCGGTCCGCCTCGATCCGGACTCGCTGCAGCGGAAGCTCGTCGCCGATCGGCGCGGCGGCTATTGCTTCGAGAGCAACGGGCTGCTGTTCCATGTGCTGCGCGCGATGGGCTTCCGCAACACCGCGCTCGGCGCCCGCGTCATGTTCGAGCGGCCGGACGATCTGCCGCTGCCGCCGCGTTCGCACATGCTGCAGCGCTTGGACTTCGACGAAGGAAGCTACCTTGTCGATGTCGCTTTCGGCGGACAGACGCCGGCCGGCCTGCTGCGTTTCGACCCGAACATCCCGCAGCCGACACCGCGCGAATCCTGCCGCCTCGTCCCGGCCGGCGACGAGCTCGACCTGCAGGTGCTGCACGGGACGGAATGGCGCCTGCTTTACCGCATCGCCCCGCATCCGCATCTTCCGGTCGATTACGAGCAGGCCAATTGGCATGTCTCGACCCATCCGGATTCCTATTTCGTGAACAACCTGATCGTGGCGATGCCGGGCGAGGGCTGCCGCTACACGCTCTTCAACACCGTGCTG
>DASZYM010000316.1:0-6271 GCA_035545355.1 Dongiaceae bacterium | reverse complement strand
TCGCTCAGCGGCAGGACATGATCACCATGACCGGCGGATCCTCGGTCATCCGGACTTCCTGCAGCCGCTTTTGATACAGGATCGCCCTCGCGATCTCGGCGGGGACCGCCCGAAGCTCCGGCTTGCCGGATTCGACCGAGCTTCGCTTCAACAGGAAGAACTCGCCCTTGGCGAGCTTGAGCAGGTAGTCGCCCTTTTCCGGCATCAGCGCCATCGGGACCAACGGATATTTCGGCGCCCCGGATTCCGCGGTCTTCGGCGCCTTCTTTCGCGCGGTCTTCTTGCGTGCAGGTCTCGGCATCTCCTCGCCTCCGAAATGACCCCACCCCGTGCTGCATTCCCCGATCTGGACCGGCGGCAAACTAGCATGGAACGGCTTTCCGGACCATGCGCTCCGCCGTCAAAGCGCCCAGGGTGGCGGGATCAGCCAGGCGATCCCGCCGGCGATCGCCATCAACGCCAGCACGGCCACGCCCCAGAAGGCGAGCCGGCCGCCATTCATCACCAAGAGGCCGCCTTTGAAGATCGAATTGGCGAAGGCGGCGATCAGCAGCGCCGCCACCGCCGGCGGGATCGAGCCGCCGGTCGCGGTGTCCCGCGCGACGGTCAGGGTGATCGCATCGACATCGACCAGGCCGGCGATCGCCGCCAGCACCTGGAGGCCGCTCTGGCCGTAATTGCTCTCCAGGACCTTCGCCAGGACCAGCGTCACCGCCAGGACCGCGGCGAAGCGCAAGGCCGGGCCGAGGTCGAACGGGTTCTGGATCTCCGGCGTCTCGGTGGCGGTGCTGCGGCGGCCGCGTTGCCAGAACAACAGGGTCATGATCAGCGCCGTCGCCGCCGCCCAGCCGAGCGGCCAGGCCGCGGTCTTGGCCAGTTCCGGATCGATCGCCGCCACGACCGCCACCATGCGGACCGCCATCACGGCATTGGCCAAAGCGATCCCGGAGGCCAGCGAATAGACGGCGTTGACGTCGCGCCGGCCGAGCCGCGCCAGTGCCGCGGTGGTCGCCGTGGAGGAGACCAGGCCGCCGAAGAATCCGGTCGCAAGATGGCCGCGCCTCTGGCCGAGGATCCTGATCGCGAGATAGCCGACGAAAGACAGCGTCGAGATGAGGACGACGAACAGCCAGACGGTGCGCGGGTTGAGCGCCTCATAGGGGCCGTAGCCCTTGTCCGGCAGCACCGGCAGGATCACCAGCGAGATCACCAGCAGGCGCAGCACGCCGGCGATCTCGCTCTCGCTCAGCGCATCGACCCATTTGTGCAGCCGCGATTTCAGGTTCAGCAGCAGGGTCACCACGACCGCCGCCGCCACCGCGAGCTGGGCCTCGCCGCTGGTGGCGAGCGCGCCGAGCAAGGCCGTCACCAGGGCGGCGACCAGGGTCGTGATATCGCGGCCGGGCACCGCGCTGGTGCCGAGCCTGAGATCGGCCAGCAGCAAGGCCGCGAGCGCCAGCAGGGCTGCCGGCAGCAGCCAGCCGCCCGCCGACCAGTTCAGCACATTGGCAAGGCCGCCCATCAGCCCGATCAGGCCGAAGGTGCGCAGGCCCGCATGCGCGGTGCTGTCCTCGCTGCGCTGGCGCCATTCGCGCTCGAGGCCGATCAGCAGGCCGACCGCGAGCGCCACCAGCAGGCGAAGGGGCGTCGAAAGACTGTCCGGACCGAGGCCGAAATCGCTCAAGGGCTCCCCCGATTTTGCGGCCGCGCCGATTTCACCGGTTTCCGGCCCGGCCCGCAAGCCGGTCCGGGATCAGGACTGGCGGGCGAGCATCGCGCGGAAGCGTATCAAAGCGACTCCGAGGAAGCCCAGACCGATACCGAAGATCGCGACGAACTGCGGCCAGACGATGTCCAGCCCGGCGCCGCGATAGAGCACGGATTGCGCCGCCGCCACGAAATGGGTGGAGGGCGAGATCTGCATTGCCATGCCGAGCCAGGCCGGCATGGCTTCGAGCGGCGTGGTGGTACCGGAGAGCAGGTTCATCACCACGAAGACCGGGATCGCCAGCAGGCCGAATTGCGGCATGGAATTGGCGACCGTCGCCAGCAGGATGCCGAGCGAGGTGGTGGCGAAGAGATAGAGCGCCGCGCCCCACAGGAACAGCCAGAGCGAGCCGGCGATCGGCACGCCGAGCACCTGCTCGACCACGACAGTGAGGGAGAAGGCGGCGGCGCAGAGCACCACCAGGCCGTTGGCCCAGACCTTCGCCAGGGCGATCTCCGCCGCGGTCACCGGCATCACCATCAGGTGCTCGATCGTGCCGCGCTCGCGCTCGCGCATCACCGCGGCGCCGACCAGGATCACCGACAGGATGGTGATGTCCTCCAGCACCTGCATCACCGCGTTGAAGCGGACCGATTCCAGGTTGGGGTTGAAATAGGCGCGGGTCACCACCGTCGCCGGCAAAGCGAGCGCCTGGCCGTGGCTGCCGAGGAATTCCTGGGTGGTCTGCGCGACGATGCTCTCGATATAGCCGGCGCCGACGCCGGCCTGGGTCCTCGCCGTGGCGTCGATGTCGAGCCCGATCTCCGGCCGGCGGCCGGTCAGCAGGTCCTTCTCCAGGTTGGGCGGCAGGTCGAGCACGAAGGTGACCGTGCCGTGGTCCAAAGCCTCGTCGACATCGCGGCGGTCGATCCGGGTCGGCGGCTGGAAGTAGGGCGGCTGGATCGCGTCGATGAGCCGGCGGGAATATTCCGATCCGTCTTCGTCGATCACCGCCACGGCGGCGTTCTTCACCTCGGTCTGCACGCCCTTGGCGACGTCGTGCACCGCGATGGTGAAGGTGTAGACGATCAGCAGCAGCATCACCACGTCGCGCGACAGGCTGCGCAGCTCCTTCAGGCCGAGGCGGAAGATGTTGCCGAGATGCCGGCCCATGCTTTCAGCGCTCCTGCTTGCGGACCAGCAGCCGCGCGAGGCCGAGGAATCCGAGCCCGAATCCAGCGAGTGCCGCGATCTGCGGCAGGAAGTCGGCAAAGCCCAGCCCCTTGTCGAACACGCCGAGCGTCACGGTCTGGAACCAGGAGGCGGGGAACATCCGGCCGAAGAAGCGCGCCGGCCCTTCCAGCGTCGCGGTCGGATAGAGCAGGCCGGAGAAGTTGACCGTCGGGACCATGCAGAGGATCGCCGCGGCGAAGATGGCGGCGACCTGGGTCGAGACGAAGGCCGAGACCAGCAGGCCGAAGGCGGTCGAGGCGGCGACGTAGAGCAGCGCGGCGAGTGCGAGCGCGGCGATGCTGCCTTTCGGGATCAGGCCGAAGACCGGTGCCGCCAGGCCGGTCAGCAGCAGGAAAGCGACGAAGCTGATCAGGATGTAGGCGAGCTGCTTGCCGACCAGGAACTCGCCGATGCCGGCGGGCGAGACGTAGAGGTTGGCGATCGAGCCCAGCTCCTTCTCCCGCACCACGCCGACCGCGGTCAGCATGGCCGGGATCAGCATCAGCAGCAGCATGATGGTGCCGGGCACGATGGCGACCACGCTCTTGAAGTCCTGGTTGTAGCGGAAGCGCGGCTGCAGCGAGACCGGCAGCGGATCGCCGCTCGCGCCGGTCGCCTCGCGCAGCCGCTGCCGCGCGTAATCGAGGGCGATGCCGTCGATATAGCCGCGGATGGTCTCGGCGCGGAACGGCATACTGGCATCGAGATAGACGCCGATCTCCGGTTGGCGGCCGGTCAGGAGGTCGCGGCCGAAATCGGTCGGGATCTCGATCGCCATCCGGAGCTCGCCGGAGCGCAGGCGCCGGTCGATCTCGGCTTCGGTATAGAGCGGCGGGCGCTGGGTGAAATAGCGCGAGCCCTGGAAGTTCTCGATCAGCGTGCGGCTTTCCAGCGAGTGATCGCGGTCGAGCACGGCATAGGTCAGGTTGTCGACGTCGAAAGAGACGCCGAAGCCGAAGGTCACCATCAGGAAGACCGGGCCGAGCAAAGCGAAGGCGAGGCGCACGGGGTCGCGCATCACCTCCAGCAGCTCGCGCCGGGCGAAGGCGAGAGGCCGCCGCAGGAAGTCCGGGACCGGAAGCGACCAGCGCGACGGCGCCTCGGCCGGGACCGTCACGGTATCGGCGGCGCTCTCCGGGTCGGCGCGCGCGATCTGGCGGATGAAGGCCTCCTCGATGGTCGCCACCCCTTCCGCGGCGGCGATCTCCCGCGGCGTGCCGACCGCAAGGGTGCGGCCGCGATGCATCAGCGAGATGCGGTCGCAGCGCTCCGCCTCGTTCATGAAATGGGTGGAGATGAAGATGGTGACGCCCTGGTCGCGCGAGAGCTCCAGGATCAGGCGCCAGATGGCGTCTCGCGCCTCGGGATCGACGCCGGAGGTGGGCTCGTCGAGGATCAGGATCTCCGGTCGGTGCAGGCAGGCGGCGGCGAGCTGCAGCCGCTGTCGGATGCCGTGCGGGAGCTTCGCCGGCAGCGCGGCCGCGACATCGGCGAGCCCGAAGCGCTTGAGCGCCTCGTCGACCCGCCGGTCCACCTCGTCGCCCGGAATCCGATAGAGCCGTGCATGCAGTTCCAGGTTGGCACGGACCGTCAGTTCCTCGTAGAGCGAGAAGCCCTGCGACATGTAGCCGACCTTGAGGCGGGTCGCGATGTCCTGGGCCTCGACCGGCCGGCCCAGCAGCTCGGCGCGGCCGCTGCTGGCCGACAGGAGGCCGGTCAGCATCTTCATCGTCGTGGTCTTCCCCGAACCGTTGGAGCCGAGGAAGCCGAAGATCTCGCCGCGCTCGATGCGGAAGCTGGTGCGATCGACCGCGATGAAGTCGCCGAACCGGCGCGTCAGGTCCTCGGCGAGGATCGCCGGCGCGCCGTCATGGATCCTGCGCGGCGGGATCTCGAACGCCTTCGGCGCCGCGGCTCGGCCGTGATGCCGGAGCGCCACATAAGCCTGGTCGAGGCGTGTGGCGCCGGTGCTCTCGATCACGTCACGGGTGGGGCCGCTCGCCAGCAGCTTGCCGCCGTCGATCGCGATCAGCCGGTCGAAACGCTCGGCCTCGTCCATATAGGCCGAGGCGACCAGCATGGTCATGGCCGGCCGGTCCGCGCGGATGCGGTCGATCATTTCCCAGAACTGGCGGCGCGACAGCGGATCGACGCCGGTCGTGGGCTCGTCGAGGATCAGCAGATCGGGATCGTGCACCAGCGCGCAGCAGAGGCCGAGCTTCTGCTTCATGCCGCCGGAGAGCTTGCCGGCCGCGCGGTCGGGAAAGGGCGCAAGGCCGGTCGCCGCCAGCAATTGCGCGCGCCGGAGCGCCGCTGCGCGGCGGTCGAGGCCGAACAGACTGGCGAAGAAGTCGATGTTCTCGGCGACCGACAAGGTCGGATAGAGGTTCTTGCCGAGGCCCTGCGGCATGAAGGCGATGCGCGGGCCGGTCGCCTCGCGATGCCGGCGGTCGGCCATGTCGCCGCCCAAGACCTCGATGCGCCCGCTTTGGATCCGCTTGGCCCCGGCGATCAGGCCGAGCAGCGTCGATTTGCCGACCCCGTCCGGCCCGACCAGCGCGGCCGAGGCGCCCTGCGGAATCTCGAAAGCGATGTCGGACAGCGCGCGCGTCTTGCCGTAGCGGTGAGAGAGGCCGGCGACGCGGACAGCGACCGGGCCAGCGACCGGGACGGCCGCGTCGGTCATGCTACTGCGCCTCGCCTGGTTTCGGCGGCAGCTTGGGCGCCAGCACCGGCGGCCAGGCCGCCGCCATATCGACCTTCACATAGGCGTCGCCGGTGAGGCCGGCCTTCACGTAATCGCGGTAGGTCTCGAGCAGCTTCGGGTCGATCTGCAGCTTGATGCGGTACATCAGCTTCTCGCGCTCGCTCTCGGTCTCGACGAATTTCGGCGTGAACTGCGCCTCGGCCGCGACGAAGGAGACGGTCGCCGGCACGACGTAATCCGGCGCCGCGTCGAGGACGATGCGCCCCTCCGAGCCGAGGCCGATACGGCCGGCGAGCGGCGCCGGAAGGAAGATCGTCATGTAGACGTCGGTGAGGACGAGCAGAGAGACGATCTGGCCGCCGGCCGCCAGCACCTCGCCCGCATTGGCGAGCTTGTATTCGACGCGGCCGGAGACCGGGGCCTTCAGCGACATGTCGTCGAGCACCGCCTGGAGCTGCGCCACCGAGGCTTCGGCGGCCTGCTGCGCCGCCTGTGCGTCGCCGACCGCGGCCTGGGCGGCGGTCAAAGAGGCCGCGGCGACGTCGCGCTCCGCCTGACGCTGATCGACCGTCGAAGCCGAGGTGTAGTCGTTCTTCTTCAGGCTGGCCGCGCGCTCCAGCTCG
>DASZYM010000315.1:0-5602 GCA_035545355.1 Dongiaceae bacterium | reverse complement strand
GGCCCAGCCGGCGCTGAACCTCATATCCCGCGCGCCGAGCGCCCGGGCGTTCTTGTTCGCGCAATAGACCCAGATCAGATAGGCGATGCCGCTGAGCACGAACAGTGCGAGCTGGCCGAGGCCGATCAATTGCTGACGCTTGTCGTTGGCGGTCAGCACATCGAGATCGGCTTCGACGGTGCCGTCGGCGATCGCCGTCAGCAGGTGAAATTCGAGCAAGCCGGATATCGTCGCGACAAAATCGATCACGAGGGCGACTGCGAACAGGCCGGTCACCCATTGGGTGAGCAGGGCCGGATCCCGGAACACATGACTTGGGCCCGGCGCGGCCGTCACGGCGGTGTCTGACATGGATTCCCCGATGAAAATGACGGTCTTGATCCGTCGCGCCACGCTCCAGCCGGGTTCATACCCGCTGAATCAAAGCCGCGGCGGATCGAACGGGGATACGCCCTCGACGATGGTCCACGACCCGCGCCCGAAACCGGCGAAGGCGAAAGTCCGCTGCAGCCCCATTTCGATGGCCGCGTGGCGGCCGGAAATCGGCGGCTGCGCCAGCAGATGCCCGCCGGTCCAGGGCAAAAACGGGCTCCGGCGGAAGGTCGCGTAGATCTCGACGCGATGCGACGGCCGGAGGCTCTGCGTCCGCGCATGGAAGCCGGACGTGTCGGCGACGATCAGCGTGTTGGCGGGCACCGCCATCCGCACCGGCTCCGGCAAGCCGAGCGCGACCCGGTCGGCCTCCGAAAGGCGGAACGATCCTTCGGCATGCATCCGGTCGGCGGATTGTCGGGCGGTGAGGCTCTGCCGGCGCTCCCAGTCGAGCCGGGCCGGCGTCAGCCGATGCGAGCCGGGAATGTAGGCGAAGGGCCCGCCATCCTCCGTCACATCCTCCAGAAACAGCCAGGCCTTGGCCGTCGGATGGAAAGTGTCGGCATGGAACAGTGTCTGCGGATCGGCACTGTTCGGCCCCGACGCGATCACCGACTGGATCTGAAAGGTCGGCTCGCCGGCATAGGAGCCCGCGTAATGGATGAGATCGCGGATCGAGACATCCTCGACCAGGGCGCGCAGGGCAGGCAGCGATGCCAGCAAAGCGCGGTCGAGGCCGATCCGTCGCGTGGCCGTCCCGCCTTGCCGCATTTCCCGCGCGACGACTTTCATCGCGCCCGCCTCGCGGCGCAGCGCGCGAAACAGGGCTTCCTCCACCGCCTGATGCCGGACCACGAAGCCCTGTCGGTCGAAGGTTTCCCGCTCGGCGGCGCTGAGGTGGCCTGCCAATCGCTGCCGGCGCTGCTCGCCCATGCGATCGGCGACCCGGCGGCGGACCGCATGCAGGCCCATCCGGTTCAGCCGTTCGCTCCCGATGATCGGATTGTCGCGGAACGACTTGGCGCCGGTGACCACCTGCGCAAGCCAGAGCGGCGCGCGAACGATATTGGTCATCGTGCCCAAGGGCCGCAGCTCCCGTCCTGGAAAGATGCCCGGAATCTCGGCGTCATTCTACGCGCTTGCGTCGAGAGATTGAACGTCGGCCGCGCTAGAACACCTCGACCAGCCTCGACTGCATGAGCTGGTTCTCGGTGATCCTGCGTACCAGCAGGAGCGCTACGACGGCCACGGCGATGCCGAAGACGTTCTGCGCCGCCGCGACCAAGGAGGCATCCAGCGCCATATCGAGGGTATGAATGCTTTTCAACATGAGGGCGGCGATCCAGCCGCTGACGTTGTGTCCCAGCCAGAGGAACCACCACCAACCGAGCAGCGGCGTGGTGGGAGCGCTCTCGGGATTGTCGGGATTGAGGCTGGCCCGCCAGATCTCGCGCATCGACAGGAACGGGACGAACAGGTTGACGATCGGCACGAAGTAGGAGCCGACCGACCAGCCGGGCGAATGCTTCATGCCGACCGCGCCGAGCGTGCGCGCGTTCCGGTTGGCGCGGTAGATCCACATGCCGAACGGGATCAAGGTGACGAAGAAGACGAGGGCGCGCAGACCGCCGGTCAGCTCGACGATGGCGTCGCTCGCTTTGGCCTCCGCCGCCACATCGGCGCTCGGGATCAGGCCCGAGGCGAACTGCACGAGCATGCGGTATTCAAGCCCGCGGAATACCAGGGCGAGGAGCGTGGCGGCGATGTAGGCGATCAGGAACCCGGTCACCACCCGCAGCAAGGTCGTCGGATCCAGGAAATCGCCGCGCGACGACGCGGTCGCCGCCTGGCTCTGCACCGTATCGGTCATGCCTGCCCCAAATTCCCAAGCCCCATTCGATCAACTTACACGCTCTGCGTGCAGTTTGAGAAGCCGGCTGGCCATGGGAGAGGCGGGACTGTGCCTAGTCTTCCTTGCGGTCGAACGGGTTCTCGCTCCGGCGCAGATAGAGCCGCAGCGGCACGCCTTCTAGGCCGAAGGTCTCGCGGATGCCGTTCATCAGATAGCGGTGATAGGCATCCGGCAGCTCGTCGCCCTTCTGCGCGAAGAGGGCGAAGGTCGGCGGCCGGGTCTTTATCTGGGTCATGTAGCGCAGCTTGATGCGGCGGCCGGCGACCAGCGGCGGCGGATGCGCCTGGGTCGTGCCTTCGAGCCAGCGGTTGAGCCTGGCGGTGCCGATCCTCTTGTTCCAGAGCTCGTAGATTTTCAGCACCGCCGCCATCAGCTTGTCGAGGTTCTTGCCGGTCATCGCCGAGAGGGTGATGACCGGAACGCCCTTCACCTGGGGCAGGGAATAGTCGATGCGGTCCTTGAGCTTCTTCAGCGCCGCGTTCTTGTCCTCGACCGCATCCCATTTGTTGGCGGCGATCACCAGGGCGCGGCCCTCATCGACGATGTGGCGGGCGATGGTGAGGTCCTGCTTTTCCAGCATGTCGTTGGCATCGAGCACCAGCACCGCGACATGGGCGTATTGCAGCGCGCGCTGGGTATCGGCGCCGGAGAGGCGCTCCACCTTCTCGACCACCTTGGAGCGCCGGCGCAGTCCCGCGGTGTCGATAAGCCGGACCGGCTTGCCCTTCCAGGTCCAGTCGATGGCGATGGAGTCCCGGGTGATGCCGGCCTCGGGACCGGTGAGCAGCCGCTCTTTCCCCAGCAGGCTGTTGATCAGTGTGGACTTGCCGACATTGGGACGGCCGACGATCGCCATCTGCAGGTGCTTCGGCTCCTCGGCATCGTCGTCCGGCATCGCCTCGAGCTCGGCATCGTCGGCCAGCGCCTCCGCGCCGCGCGCCTTGGCGGCGAGGGGCTGCAGCGAGTCATAGAGATGGGCGAGGCCCTGGCCGTGCTCGGCCGAGATCGGGATCGGCTCGCCGAGTCCCAGGCGGAATCCGTCCAGCGCATTGGCCTCGCTGGCGGCGGTCTCGGCCTTGTTGGCGACCAGCAGGACCGGCGTCTTGCCCTTGCGCAGCCGTCTTGCGAAATGCTCGTCGAGCGGGGTCACGCCGGCGCGGGCGTCGATCACCAGCAGCGCGACATCGGCTTCGGCGACCGCCGCCTCGGTCTGCTCCCGCATCCGGGATTCCAGGCTGTCGTCGAACGTGTCCTCGAGCCCGGCGGTGTCGATCACGGTGAAGTCGAGATCGCCGAGACGGGCGCTGCCGATCCGCCGGTCGCGGGTGACGCCCGGCTGGTCATCGACGATGGCGAGCTTCTTGCCGACCAGACGGTTGAAGAGCGTGGATTTGCCGACATTGGGGCGGCCGACGATGGCGACGGTGAAGGACATGGCGCCTTACTTACCGGGTTCCAGGCAGGCGTCAACCACGGCATCGGCCGCCACCCGCCAGGGATGGGGCGTGTTGCATGGCCCTGGCCCAAATGCTACCCATCCCCAAGGAAATCAGGGCCTTTTGCCGGTCGAGGCGGGGCGCATCGAGGATGGTCGGCGTCAGATGGGCGAAGGGTCGCCGCGCAAACTCATCGTCACCGGTGGCGCCGGCTTCATCGGATCGGCCTATATCCGCAAGGTCATCGCCGAAACCGACTGGCAGGTCGTCAATCTCGACAAGCTGACCTATGCCGCGAGCCCAGAGGCCCTGGCCGGCATCGAGAAGAGCGGCCGCTATCGCCTGGCCATGCTCGATATCTGCGACCGTTCCGGGGTCGATGCGCTGCTCGCCGCCGAGCGCCCGGACGCGATCGTCCATCTGGCGGCCGAGACCCATGTCGATCGCTCGATCGACGGCGCCGCCGGCTTCATCGAGACCAACATCGCCGGCACTTTCACCCTGCTCGAGGCGGCGCGGCGCTATCGCGACGGGCTGCCCACCGATCGGCGCGACGCGTTCCGCTTTCACCATGTCTCGACCGACGAGGTGTTCGGCTCCCTGGGCGAGAGCGGCGCCTTCTCGGAGACTTCGCCCTATGCGCCGAACTCGCCCTATTCGGCGAGCAAGGCGGCCTCCGATCATCTGGTTCGCGCCTGGCACCACACCTACGGCCTGCCGGTCGTCACCAGCAACTGCTCGAACAATTACGGCCCCTATCAGTTTCCCGAGAAGCTGATCCCGCTGACCATCGCCCGTGCGGCCCAGGGCCAGACCCTGCCGGTCTATGGCGACGGCAGGAACGTGCGCGACTGGCTGCATGTCGAGGACCATGTCGAGGCGCTGCTCGCGGTCTTAGAGAAGGGCCGGGTGGGGGAGACCTACAATATCGGCGGCAATGCGGAATCGCCGAACCTCGATCTGGTGACGACGATCTGCGCCTTGCTCGACCGGCTGCTGCCCGAGGCGCCGCATCGCCCGCACGCCGATCTCATCCGCTTCGTGCCGGATCGGCCCGGTCATGACCGCCGCTATGCGATGGATGCAGCGAAGATCGCCCGCGAGCTCGGCTGGCGGCCCAGGCATACGCTGACGAGTGGGCTCGAGGAGACGGTGCGGTGGTATCTCGATCACCGTGCCTGGTGGGAGGCGATCCTCGACCACAAATACGACACCGCGCGGCTCGGGCTGGGCGCGAAGGCGAAGACCGCATGAAGGGAATCATTCTCGCCGGCGGCGCCGGATCGCGGCTGAAGCCGATCACCACCGCGGTCAACAAGCACCTGCTCTCGGTCTACGACAAGCCGCTCATCTATTATCCGCTCGCGACCATCATGCTCAGCGGCGTGCGCGAGATCATGTTCATCGTCCGCCCGGAGGACGAGGCGTCCTATCGCCAACTGCTCGACGACGGTTCGCATGTCGGCCTGAAGATCCGGTACTGCCTGCAGGACCAGCCGCGCGGCATCGCCGAGGCCTTCATCCTGGCCAGGGATTTCATCGCCGACGAGCACGTCGTGCTGGCGCTCGGCGATAACATCTTCTTCGGCCATGCCCTGCGCGGCATCCTGGAAGGTGCCCGATCCTATACCGAAGGCGCCACCATCTTCTGCTACCGGGTCAGCGATCCGCAGCGCTTCGGCGTCGCCGAGCTCGACAGCCAGGACCGCGTCATCGCGCTGGTCGAGAAGCCGGAGCGGCCGCGTTCCAACTACGCCGTCACCGGCCTCTATTTCTACGACCCGTCGGTGGTCCGGATCGCCGCCGCCCTGAAGCCCTCGGCGCGCGGCGAGCTGGAGTTCACCGACGTCAACAAGCAGTACCTCGCCGAGGGCCGGCTGCG